>NZ_DATAGM010000398.1:0-6303 GCF_036263695.1 Phenylobacterium sp. | reverse complement strand
AGGAGCAGCAGGTCGGCCTGCGCACCACGCTGGACGTGTTGAACGCCGAACAGGAGCTGCGCGCCGCCGAGCTGTCGCAGATCAACGCCCGCCGCGAGGAGTATGTGGCCGCGACCTCGGTGCTCAACGCCATGGGCCGGCTGGAGGCCCAGAACCTGGTCCCCGGCGTGCAGATCTACAATCCGGAGACCAACTTCCGGAAGCTTCGCTTCACCTGGGGCTGGGTGCCTTGGGAAGAGCCGATCTCGGTGATCGACTCGCTGCTGACGCCGCAGCCGGTGGAGAAGCCCGCCCCGCCGCCGGTGGGCGCCATTCCGGCCGCCACGGCGCCCGCGCCGGCTCCGACTTCCGGGCAATAGTAGCGCCCCGCCGCCATTCGCAGGCGGCAGGCCCTTGCTAGTCCGTTGGAAAATTGCACCATCCCCGCGGCGCCCCTAGTGTGGCGCCACGGATTCTTTGAGCGCGGAGCGCGGACCGGCCCACATGTCTGACCAGACCTCTCCGGAACCGACCATGGAGGAGATCCTCGCCTCCATCCGCCGCATCATCTCGGAAGAGGATGTTCCGGCCGACAAGGGCGACGATCTGCCTGTCCCGCCGCCGGAGCCGGAGCCCCAGGCCGCCGTGGCGTCCGCATTCGCCGCTCCGGAACGCGAACCTGAGGCGGAGCCCGAACCGCAGCCTGAGCCCGTGGCGTTCGCCGCGGACGAGGACGACGACGAGGTCCTGGAGCTGACCGAGCGGGTCGAGAGCGTCGGCGACATCGACGCCTACAGCCCGACCACGGCCCCGGCCTTCGAGGAGCCCGTGTCGGCCGCCTACGAGGAGCCCGCGCCGGCTCTCGCGCCGGCCCCGGCCCCTGTCGACGTGGGCGAGGGGCTCGTCGGCCCCGAGGCCGCCAGTCTGGCCGCCAGCGCCTTCACCCGGCTCTCGGCCAACATCGGCCTGGGCAACGGCGACGCCACCCTCGAGCAGATCGTCCGCGAGCTGTTGCGCCCGCTGCTGAAGCAGTGGCTGGACGACAACCTGCCGGGCATCGTCCAGACCGCGGTCGAGGCCGAGGTCGAGCGGATCGCGCGCGGACGAGTACGCTAGGGGCCCGGAGCCTCCGTCTCACAACCGCGTCGGCCGCACGGAGCGCCGCCCGGACCCACGTCAGGCCTGGGTCCCCGCTTCCCCGGGGGCGAGCGGTTCTATATGCACCGCCGGACACGCCATGCTCGACAAAACCTTCGATCCCAAGACCGTTGAACCGCGCCTCTACGCCGCCTGGGAGGACTCGGGCGCCTTTGCGCCCAAGGACGACCCGAGCGCCGAGCCGTTCAGCATCGTCATCCCGCCGCCGAACGTCACCGGCTCGCTGCATATCGGCCATGCGCTGAACAACACGCTGCAGGACGTGCTGACGCGCTTCGAGCGGATGCGCGGAAAGGCGGCCCTGTGGCTGCCCGGCACCGACCACGCCGGCATCGCCACCCAGATGGTCGTCGAGCGCCAGCTCGCCGCCCAAGGCAACATGAGCCGCCGGGACATGACCCGCGACGAGTTCGTGGCCAAGGTGTGGGAGTGGAAGGCCCAGTCGGGCGGGCGCATCGTCCACCAGCTGCGCCGCCTGGGCGCCTCCTGCGACTGGAGCCGCGAGCGCTTCACCCTGGACGAGGGACTCTCGGCCGCCGTCCGCAAGGTGTTCGTGCAGCTCTACAAGGAGAAGCTGCTCTACCGCGACAAGCGGCTGGTGAACTGGGACCCCCAGTTTCAGACGGCCATCTCCGACCTGGAGGTCGAGCAGCGCGAGGTCGACGGCCAGTACTGGCACTTCGCCTATCCGCTGGAGGACGGCTCCGGCGAGATCGTCGTCGCCACCACCCGGCCGGAGACCATGCTAGGCGATACGGCGGTGGCCGTGCACCCGTCGGACGAGCGCTACACCCACCTGATCGGCAAGGCGGTGCGGCTGCCGATCGTCAATCGTCCGATCCCGATCATCGCCGACGAGTACCCGGACCCGGAGAAGGGCTCGGGCGCGGTGAAGATCACCCCGGCGCACGACTTCAACGACTTCATCGTCGGCAAGCGCCACAACCTTCCGGCCATCAACGTGATGGACGAGTTCGCCCGCATCAACGCCAACGCCCCTGAGGCCTACCGCGGCCTCGACCGCTTCAAGGCGCGCGCGAAAGTCGTTGAGGAATTTGAACAACTCGGCCTGCTGCGCGGGATCGAGAAGACCCGCCACGTGGTCCCGCACGGCGACCGCTCGGGCGTGCCCGTCGAGCCCTTCCTGACCGACCAGTGGTACGTCAACGCCAAGGTCCTGGCCCAGCCGGCGATAAAGGCGGTGGAGGAGGGGACCACGACCATGGTCCCCAAGCACTGGGAGAAGACCTTCTTCGAGTGGCTGCGCAACATCGAGCCCTGGTGCGTCTCGCGGCAGCTCTGGTGGGGCCATCGGATCCCGGCGTGGTACGGCCCGGACGGCAAGGTGTTCGTCGCCGAGACCGAAGCCGAGGCCAAGGCCCAGGCGCTGGAGGTCTACGGCCACGAGGAGCCGCTGCGCCAGGACGAGGACGTCCTCGACACCTGGTTCTCCTCCGCGCTGTGGCCGTTCTCGACGCTCGGCTGGCCGGAGAAGACGGGCGACCTGGCCCGCTTCTATCCAACCAGCGTGCTGATCACCGCCGGCGACATCATCTTCTTCTGGGTCGCCCGGATGATGATGCAGGGCCTGCACTTCATGGGCGAGGTCCCCTTCAAGCGCGTCTTCTTCAACGCCCTGGTTCGCGACGCGGAGGGCAAGAAGATGAGCAAGACCAAGGGGAACGTCATGGACCCCCTGGAACTGGTCGACGACTACGGCGCCGACGCCCTGCGCTTCACCCTGACGGCCATGAGCGGCCACCAGCGGGACATCAAGCTCTCGCGACAGCGCATTGAAGGGTATCGCAATTTCGGCACCAAGCTGTGGAACGCCGCGCGGTTTTGCCAGGCCAACGGCTGCGAGCGCGCCGAGGGCTTCGATCCGGCCAAGGTCGGCCTGCCGCTGAACCGCTGGATCGTCGGCCAGACCGCCCGCACCGCCAGGGCGGTGACCGAAGCGCTGGAGGAGTGCGCTTTCGACGATGCGGCCAGCGCCCTCTACCGGTTCATCTGGAACGTCTACTGCGACTGGTATGTGGAGCTCTCGAAACCGATCCTGAAGGGCGAGGACGCCGCGGCCCAGGCCGAGACCCAGGCCACCGCGGCCTGGGTGCTCGACCAGATCATGCTGCTGCTGCACCCGGTGATGCCGTTCCTCACCGAGGAGCTGTGGGCGCAGACCGCCGCCAGCGGCGCTGCGCGCGGCCACACCGGGTTCCTGATGACCGCGCCCTGGCCCCAGCTTGGCGCCGGCCTGGTCGATCCGGCCGCGGAGGCCGAGATCGAGCTGATCGTCGCCGCCATCCGCGAGGGCCGCTCGGTGCGGGACGAGCTCAATGTGCCCAACTCGGCCCGCCCGCCGCTGCTGGTGATCGAGGCCGACGACGCGCAGCGCCGCACGCTCGAGGCCGCCGCCGGCTCCATCGGCCTGATGCTGCGGGTGTCCGAGGTGCGCTCCGAAGCCGCCGCGCCGGAAGGCGCCATCCCCTTCGTCGTGGAGGGCGCCACCCTGGCCCTGCCGGTCGCCGAGTTCATCGACCTGACCGCCGAGCGGGCCCGCCTGGCCAAGGAGATCGCCGCCCACACTCAGGACATCGAGCGCACGGCCAAGAAACTCTCCAATCCGGACTTCATCGCCCGCGCTCCCGAAGAGGTCGTCGACGAGAACCGCGAGCGTCTGGCCGAAGCCGAAGCCGCCAAGGCCAAGCTGGAATCCGCGCTCGGTCGCCTGAAGGCGGTGGTCTAAGCCGCGGACGCGAGGGCAAAGTTTGCCTCTCGCCGTAGGTTATGCTTGTTCACCTATGACGACGCGCGGGCGTTCATCCGCGCGCGGAGCACACGGGAGTTGACGCTCATGACCGAGGCCGCGCTGCCTCCGGGTTGGCCTGCGATGTCCATCCAGCAGGCTCACGCCCTCCTCACCGCCCCCGGCTTGCCGACCGAGGTCGAGGAGATCGAGATCCGCGGGATCAAGACCAAGGTCTGGAAGAACGCCCCGCCGTCCATCCGCTCGGTCGTGGAGTGGTCGCGCCAGCACGGCGACAAGATCTTCCTGGTCTACGAGGACGAGCGGGTCAGCTTCGAGGCCTTCTATCGCGCCGTCTCCGCCTTCGCCCGCGAGCTGCAGGCGCAAGGGGTGCAGAAGGGCGACCGGGTCGCCATCGTCATGCGCAACCTGCCTGAATGGGTCGCGGCCTTCTACGGCGCCGCCTCTATCGGGGCGATCGTCACCCCGCTGAACGCCTGGTGGACCGGGCCCGAACTCGAGTACGGCGTAACCGACTCCGGCGCCAAGGTGCTGGTGGTCGACGCCGAGCGCTATGAGCGCATGACCGAGCACCTGCCCAACTGCCCGAGCCTGGTGCGGGTCTACGTCAGCCGCGAGCGCGACGAGATCGCCCATCCGCTTGTGAAGAAGCTTGAAGCGGTCATCGGCGAGCCGAATAGCTGGAAGGACCTGCCGGCCGATCCGCTGCCGCCGGTCGAGATCGGCCCGGAAGACGACGCCACCATCTTCTACACCTCCGGCACCACCGGGAAGCCGAAGGGCGCGCTGGCGACCCAGCGGGCGGTGAACTCGAACATCATGGCCGGGGCCATCGGAGCCGCGCGCTCCTTCCTGCGCCGCGGCGAGAAGCCGCCGCAGCCTGACCCCAGCGCGCCTCAGCGGGCCTCGCTGATCAGCGTGCCGTTCTTCCACGTGACCGGCTGCTTCGCGGTGCTGAACCCCAGCCTGTTCGGCGGGGCCAAGTTGGTGATGATGTACAAGTGGGACGTGATCCGCGCCTTCGAGCTGATCGAACGCGAGCGGATCAACCAGGCCGGCGGCGTGCCGACCATCGCCTGGCAGTTGATCGAGCACCCGGCGCGCCAGAACTATGACCTTTCGTCGCTGGAATCCGTGGGCTACGGCGGCGCCCCCTCGGCGCCGGAGCTGGTGCGCAAGATCAAGGAAGTCTTCCCCAAGTCCCAGCCGGGCAACGGCTGGGGGATGACCGAGACCTGCGCCTCGGTCACCGGCCACTCGGCCGAGGACTACCAGAACCGGCCCGACAGCTGCGGCCCGGCCGTGCCGGTCTCCGATCTGCAGATCCGCGACCCGAATGACGGCGTCACCGTGCTGCCGCCTGGCCAGGTCGGCGAGCTGTGGGCCCGCGGGCCGCAGGTCTGCAAGGGCTACTGGAACAAGCCGGAGGAGACGGCCAAGACCTTCGTCGACGGCTGGGTGCGCACTGGCGACTTGGCCAAGGTCGACGAGGAAGGCTTCTGCTTCATCATCGATCGAGCCAAGGACATGCTAATCCGCGGCGGCGAGAACATCTACTGCGTCGAGGTGGAGAACGTTCTCTACGACCATCCCGCGGTGATGGACGCGGCTATCGTCGGCATCCCGCACCGCACGCTGGGCGAGGAGCCGGCCGCCGTGGTGACCCTGAAGCCGGGCGCCTCGGCCACCGAGGAGGAGCTGCGGGCCCACGTCGCCGGCCGCCTGGCCGCGTTCAAGGTGCCGGTCAAGGTCAAGTTCTGGCACGAGATCCTGCCGCGCAACGCCAACGGCAAGATCCTCAAGAACGAGCTCAAGAAGGCCTTTGAAGAGGAGCAGGCGGGCGCCTGACCCGCCGGTGGAGAAGAGGCGCGCCGACGTCCTGCTGGTCGAGCGCGGCCTCTTCGAAAGCCGCGCCAAGGCCCGGGCCGCTATCGAGGCGGGCCGGGTCCTCGCCGACGGCCGCCCAGTGGCGCGAGCCTCCGACCTGATCGCCATCGAGGCGCAGATCGCGGCCGAGGCGGCCCACCCGTGGGTCGGCCGCGGCGCGCTGAAGCTGGTCCACGCGCTGGACCTGTGGCCCATCGTCGTGACCGGCCGCGTCGTGCTCGACGTCGGGGCGTCCACCGGCGGCTTCACCGAGGTCTGCCTCGCCCGGGGCGCGGCCCGCGTCTATGCGGTCGACGTGGGGCGGGGGCAGCTTCACCCCAGGCTCGCCGCCGATCCGCGGGTGGTCTCCCTGGAAGGCGTGGACGCCCGCCGCCTCGACGCCGAACGAATTCCGGAGCCGCCAGATCTGGTGGTCTGCGACGCCAGCTTCATCGGGCTTTCCAAGGTGCTGCCCGTGCCGCTGTCCTTGGCCGCTGCGGGCGCCGATCTAGTGGCTTTGGTGAAACCCCAGT
>NZ_DATAGM010000397.1:0-5462 GCF_036263695.1 Phenylobacterium sp. | reverse complement strand
CACCTCGTCGAGAAGCCGGGCGCCTTCCCGGAATTCGAGATCGAGCTGAAGTACTTCGACAACCAGCCGGTGATCATCGAGATCAGCCGCGTGTCGAAGCCCGGCCGCCGCGTCTATTCGTCGATCGCCGACCTGAAGCCGATCAAGAACGGCCTCGGGATCTCGATCCTGTCGACGCCCAAGGGCGTCATGTCCGACACCGCCGCCCGCGAAGCCAACGTCGGCGGCGAAGTGCTCTGCCGGGTCTATTGAGATGTCGCGGATCGGAAAAAAGCCGGTGACCATCCCCTCTGGGGTGACGGTCACCATCGACGGCCAGACGGTCACGGTGAAGGGGCCCAAGGGCCAACTCTCCTGGACGCTCGCCGAAGAGATCGAGCCGCGCCTGGAAGGGTCGGAACTCACCCTGGCCAAGCGCAACGACAGCACCCGGGCGCAAGCCATGTGGGGCCTTTCGCGCACCCTGGTCAGCAACATGGTGCAGGGCGTGACCACCGGCTACGAGCGCGCGCTCGAGCTGGTCGGCGTCGGTTACCGGGCCGCGATGAAGGGCAATGCGCTCTCCATGCAGCTGGGCTTCTCGCACGAGGTGGACATCAAGCCGCCTGAGGGGATCACCTTCGCCACGCCCAAGCAGACCGAAATCCGCATCAGCGGCATCGACAAGCAGCTGGTCGGCGAGATCGCCGCCCAGATTCGCCGCATCCGTCCGCCCGAGCCTTACAAGGGCAAGGGCGTGCGCTACGCCGGCGAGAAGGTCCGCCGCAAGGAAGGCAAGAAGAAGTAGGCCATGTCTATCTCTGCTCGTGACTCCACCCAGCGGCGCGCCCAGCGCAATCGGACGCGCCTGCGCAAGCTGGCGAACGGCCGTCTGCGCCTGTCGGTGTTCCGCTCGTCCAAGAACATCTACGCCCAGGTCATCGATGATGAGCGCGGCGTGACCGTCGCGGCCGCCTCCACGCTCGAGGGCGACAAGGCGAAGGGCGCGGACAAGGACGCCGCCGCCAAGGTCGGCGCGCTGATCGCCCAGCGCGCCATCGAGAAGGGCGTCAAGGACGTCGTCTTCGACCGCGGGGGCTACCTCTATCACGGCCGGGTCAAGGCCCTGGCCGACGCCGCGCGCGAAGCCGGCCTGAATTTCTAAGGAACCCAAGATGGCTCGTGGAAGCGAACAAGGCGGCGGCGGACGCGATCGGCGTGACCGGCGGGGCGGACCCCAGCAGGACGACCGCGCCGATTCCGACATCGTCGAGAAGCTGGTTCACATCAACCGCGTCGCGGCGACCGTGAAGGGCGGCCGGCGCTTCTCGTTCGCCGCCCTCATGGTGGTGGGCGACCAGAAGGGCCGCGTCGGCTTCGGCCATGGCAAGGCGCGCGAAGTGCCGGAAGCCATCCGCAAGGCGACCGAGGAAGCCAAGAAGTCGATGATCCGCGTGCCGCTGCGCGAGAGCCGCACCCTGCACCACGACGGCGCCGGCCGTTGGGGCGCGGGCAAGGTGATGGTTCGCGCCGCTGCTCCGGGCACCGGCGTGATCGCCGGCGGCCCGATGCGCGCCGTGCTGGAAACGCTGGGCGTGCAGGACGTCGTGGGCAAGTCGATCGGCTCGTCCAACCCCTACAACATGGTGCGCGCGACCTTCGAGGCGCTGAAGGCCCAGGCCTCGCCTCGCCAGGTCGCCGCCAAGCGCGGCAAGAAGGTGGCTGACGTGATCGGCCGCCGCGCCGACGGCGCCTCCGCCGCGGCGCCCGCCGCCGACGCCGAGGGATAAGCTGCGATGGCTCAGATCAAAGTCCGTCAGACCGGCAGCCCGATCCGCCGCAAGAACGACCAGCGCGCCACCCTGGTGGGCCTGGGCCTGAACCGCGTCGGCCGCGTGTCGACCCTGGAAGACACCCCCGCCGTGCGCGGGATGATCGCCAAGGTCCGCCACATGGTCGAAGTGATCGACGGCTAGTCCGAACACCGAAGCGCCCCGCCCACGCGGGGCGCTCACATATCGAATCCATGCCGAGTCGGGACTTCTGGTCCCGGCGACTGATCTCCAAGGAGAGGCGAGATGACCAAGCTGAACGAACTGGCCCCGCGCGAGGGCTCGACCAAGGGCCGCATGCGCGTCGGCCGCGGCCCGGGCTCGGGCAAGGGCAAGACCGCCGGCCGCGGCGTGAAGGGCCAGAAGTCCCGGACCGGCGTCGCCATCGCCGGCTTCGAAGGCGGCCAGATGCCGCTGCACATGCGCATGCCCAAGCGCGGCTTCAACAACCCCTTCGCCAAGGACTTCGCCGAGGTGAACCTGTGGCGCATCGAGCAGGCGATCGCCGCCGGCACGCTCGACGCCACGGCGCCGATTGACGCCGACGCCCTGGTCAAGGCCGGCGTGCTGCGCCGCGCCAAGGACGGCGTGAAGCTGCTCGGCAAGGGCGAGCTGAAGTCCAAGCTGAACCTGACCGTCTATTCCGCCTCCGCCTCGGCCCGCCAGGCCGTGGAGGCCGCCGGCGGCCAGCTGACCCTGACCCGTCCCGAGCCCGCCGCTCAGGAAGGCTGATTCCGCTGGCTCATCCCGCTGTCCGGGACCCCGTGTCGCGCACAAGACGCTGGGTCCCGGCGCCCGCCGATGCTACGGCCGGGATGACGAACGGAAGAGCGGCGCCTATGTGTGAGCACGCACCAGTCGTGGGGATCTAAATGGCTTCGGCCGCCGAACAGCTCGCAGCCAACATGAACATCGGCGCCTTCGCAAAGGCGACCGAGCTTCACAAGCGCATCTGGTTCACGCTGGGAGCGCTGATCGTCTACCGGATCGGCACCTTCATCCCGATCCCGGGCATCGACCCGGCCGCCTTCGCCCAGGCCTTCGAAGGCCAGAGCCAGGGCATCCTGGGCATGTTCAACATGTTCTCGGGCGGCGCCGTCGAGCGGATGGCCATCTTCGCCCTGAACGTGATGCCGTACATCTCGGCCTCGATCATCGTTCAGTTGCTGGGCACCATCTATCCGCCCTGGGAGAAGCTTCGGAAGGAAGGCGGGGAGGCGGGGCGCAAGACGCTCAACCAGTACACCCGCTACCTGACCGTGGTGCTGGCGGTCTTCCAGTCGTTCGGCATCGCCTCGGCGCTGTCGGCGCAGCCGGGGCTGGTGACCAGCGCCGGGCCATTCTTCATCATCTCCACGGTCGTCACCCTCACGGGCGGCACCATGTTCCTGATGTGGCTGGGCGAGCAGATGACCAGCCGCGGCGTCGGCAACGGCGTCTCCCTGATTATCTTCGCGGGCATCGTCGCCGGGCTCCCCGGCGGAATCCTGCGGCTGTTCAACCTCGGCGCCACCGGCGGCATCCCGACCATCGCGGTGCTGCTGATCGCGGCCATCGCCGTGGCCGTGGTCGTGGCGATCGTGTTCATGGAACGCTCCCAGCGCCGGCTGCTGGTGCAGTATCCCAAGCGCCAGCAGGGCAACCGGATGTTCGGCGGCGATACCTCGTTTCTGCCGCTGAAAATCAACACCGCCGGGGTCATCCCGCCGATCTTCGCCTCGAGCCTGCTGCTGCTGCCGACGACGGTGATGGGCTTCCTGGCCACCGCCGACCTGCCCGAGTGGGCGCAGTGGCTGCCGACCGCGGCAGCCCAGCTGCAGAACGGCCAGCCGCTGTTCATGGTGATGTACGGTGCGCTGATCGTCTTCTTCTGCTTCTTCTACACCTCGGTCGTGTTCAATCCGGAGGACACGGCGGAGAACCTGCGCAAGTACGGCGGCTTCCTGCCGGGCATCCGCCCCGGCAAGCGGACGGCCGAGTACCTGGATTTCGTGCTCACCCGGCTGACGGTGATCGGCGCCGCCTACATCACCGCCGTCTGCCTGCTGCCCGAGGCGCTGATCAGCTTCTACAACGTGCCCTTCTATCTGGGCGGGACGTCGATCCTGATCGTGGTCAGCGTGACCATGGATACGGTCACCCAGATCCAGTCGCACCTGCTGGCGCACCAGTACGAAGGCCTGATCAAGAAGTCGAAGCTGCGCGGCTCGCGCCGGTCCTAAGAAGCATAATCGCCGGGCCGAGGGGGCTCCGGCCGGGGGAGGGGTCTTTCAATGAACTTGATCCTGTTCGGCCCGCCTGCGGCGGGGAAGGGAACTCAGGCCAAGCGGCTGGTCGACGGCCGCGGCATGATCCAGCTCTCCACCGGCGACATGCTGCGGGCCGCGATCGCCTCCAAGTCCGAGCTCGGCCAGAAGGTCGAGGGCATCCTCCAGCGCGGCGAACTGGTCAGCGATGCGATCGTCGTGGCGCTGATCGAGGAGCGGCTGCCGGAGACCGAAGCCGCAGCCGGGGCCATCTTCGACGGCTTTCCCCGCACTGTCGCGCAGGCCCAGGCGCTGGACACCATGCTGGCCGGCCGGGGCAAGAAGATCGACCTGGTGATCCGGCTGAAAGTGGACGATGCGGAGCTGATGAAGCGCATCGCCGGCCGCTTCGCCGAGTCCGGCCGCGCCGACGACAATCCCGAAAGCTTCAAGGTGAGGCTCGACGCCTACAACACCCAGACGGCGCCGCTGCTGCCCTACTACCAGGGCCAGGGCAAGCTGGTGGAAGTCGACGGCATGGCGTCCGTCGAGGAGGTCGCCGCCCAGATCGACAAGGCGCTGGCCGCAGCGGTCAGCTGAGATCCTGAATCCGACCGTCTCGCCGAAACTGTTCCGGCGACCCGGCCCGTCGCGCTGCCCGGCCCCCGTCAGGATGGGTGGCTGGCGGAACTACGCAAATACGATGTCGCTCTCGCTGAGCTGACCGGGGCGCGATCCCGACGACGGCGATAGCGGCGCCCTGGAAGCCGGTGAGGGTGTCTCGCGGCCGGCGCAGGCTGCGCCGCGATCAGGGTCTGGAAGTCAAGCGGGTCGGACACGGCTGCGAAGGTTGCGCCGCCAAGAGGCAGTCCATCGCCCCGGTTCGCGTGGGGCTTGCGAAGTCGCCCGGCCGTCACGATTTGGGGCATTCCGCATTGACTGAGGCGCCTCGATCCCTATAAGGGAGCGCTTCCGCGAAAGGGCGCGAAGGACGTGCCGGCCCGGTTTGTCAGGGCCGGGGCGCCGTTCGCGCTTTTGGCGTGACCAGGAGATTACCCGCGTGGCCCGCATCGCAGGCGTCAACATTCCCACGAACAAGCGCGTCGTGATCGCGCTTCAGTACATCCATGGCATCGGCTCGGCGAAAGCCCGCGAGATTGTCAGCAAGGTCGGCATCGAGGACGCTCGACGCGTCAACCAGCTGACGGACCAGGAAGTGCTTCAGATCCGCGAAGCCATCGACCGTGACTACACGGTCGAGGGCGACCTGCGTCGCGAGACGGCGGTCAATATCAAGCGGCTGATGGACCTGGCCTGCTACCGCGGCCTGCGCCACCGCAAGGGCCTTCCGGTCCGCGGTCAGCGCACGCACACCAACGCCCGCACCCGCAAGGGCCCGGCCAAG
>NZ_DATAGM010000396.1:0-5013 GCF_036263695.1 Phenylobacterium sp. | reverse complement strand
TTCAACAACGACCGCGTGGACGCCGGCGAGGTCGGCTCCGGCGCCTCGGTGACCGCCCTCTACGAGATCACCCCGGCGGGCGCTGCGCCCTCGTCCGACCCGCTGCGCTACTCGGCGCCCAAGCCGAGCGCCTCGGCGACCAGCGAACTGGCCTTCCTGAAGGTGCGCTACAAGCTGCCGCGCGCGGCGGAATCCAAGCTGATCACCCGTCCGATTGGCCCGCGCGACCGCTACTCCAGCGTGGAGGCTGCACCCGAGGCCACCCGCTGGGCGGCGGCGGTCGCCGGCTACGGCCAGCGCCTGCGCGGCGATCCGTGGCTCGAGGACAGCTTCGGCTGGCGCGAGATCGCCGGCTTGGCCCAGCGCGCGCGCGGCGACGACCCGATGGGCGAGCGCGCCGAGTTCGTCCAACTCGTCCGCGCGGCCAGCGAAGCGGCCTCGGTCAACGAGGCGGGGGTGGCCGGCGGGGACTGACAATATCTCCTCTCCTTCCGGGAGGAGGCGCCGGCAGGACGCCCTTGTTTTCCCGCTCGTCCCGGCGTTCGCCGGGAGGAGCGGTTGTTGGGTCACCCTGCAACCGCCCGGCCTGCTCAGCTGTTGAGACACTGGTGGGGGCGCGCCCATGCGCCTGCCCCACCAGGGAGCCGAACAACAATGAGAGTCAGCGAAGCGATGTCGCGCGACGTGCAGGTCGCGCGGCCCCAGGACAGCATCCAGACCGTCGCCCGCCGCATGGCCGAGATCGACGTGGGCGCCCTGCCCGTCTGCGACGGCGAGACGCTGCAGGGCATGATCACCGACCGGGACATCGTCGTGCGCGCGCTCGCCGAGGGCCGCAGCTTCGAGACGCCGGTCTCGGAGGTGATGACCGCTCAGGTCGAGTACGCCTACGCCGACGACGACCTGGACGAAGCGGCCGACAAGATGGCCGAGGCCCAGATCCGCCGCCTGCCGGTGATCGACCAGGACCGCCGGCTGGTCGGCATCCTGGCGCTCGGCGACCTCACCGGAAAGGTGAAGGACAAGACCGCGGGCCAGACGCTGGAGGAGATCAGCGAGCCGTCCACGCGCATGTAAGCGCCACAATAACGCCAGACGGTGCGTGCGGGATCGCTTCGCCGCACCGTCCGTTTGCGCCCAAGGTAGAGCTTCTCGAGAAAAGAAAGGACGCGGGATTGTTCGAACACGTCGCGCCCGACACCGCCGATTCCGACAACCTCATCCGCCTGGACCCGGCCGACGCCCCTGAACTGGGCGGCCCCGGACAGAGCCTCCACCTCATCGACGCCACCATGATGTTCGCGCCCCGCTCCGGCGGGGTGAAGCGCTACCTGCTGACCAAGCGGGAATGGCTGGAGCGCCGTCGGCCGGACATCACCCACACGCTGGTCGTGCCCGGCCGCCAGACGGGCCTCGAGGCGCCGGGTTTGGTCACCGTGGCGGCCGCCAAGCTGCCGTTCGGCGACGGCTACCGGATGCCCGCCAGCCTGACCAAGTGGGAGACGGTGATCCGGATGCTGGAGCCGGACATCATCGAGGCCGGCGACATCTTCGTGCCGGGCCACGCGTCTTTGGAGGCCGGCGAGGCGCTCGGCGTGCCCGTGGTCGGCTTCTGCCACACCGATGCGGCCGCGCTGGCCGCCCTGCACTTCGGCGAGTGGGCCGAGGGCGTGGCGATGAAGCGTTGGGCCAGCATCTACGAACGCTTCGACCGGGTAGTCGCCCCGAGCGCCCACATGGCCCAGCGGCTGGCCGACGCCGGCGTCGGCGACGTGGCCGTCCAGCCCCTGGGCGTCGACCTGGAGAACTTCCATCCGAGCCGCGCCGACAAGCAGCGGCTGCGCCGCCGCCTCGGCGTCCCGGCCGACACCCGCCTGCTGGTGTTCGCCGGCCGGCCGGCGCGGGAGAAGAACATCGAGTCGATGGTCTGCGCCGTGGAGCGGCTGGGCGATCCCTACCGCCTCGTGCTGATCGGGGCCGGCAAGGACGTCCGCTACTCGCCGCACGTCATCTGCCTCGATTACGAGCGCGATCCGGCCAAGCTGGCCGGCCTCGTCGCCAGCTGCGACGCCTTCCTGCACGCCAACGAGAACGAGCCGTTCGGCCTGGTGGTGTTGGAGGCGCTCGCCGCCGGCCTGCCGGTGGTCGGCCCCTCCAGGGGCGGCGCGTCGGAGCTGTTCGACGACAGCGTCGGCCAGCGGGCGCGCACCTGCGATCCCGAAGGCTTGGCCGAGGCCATCGAGGCGCTGTTTGCGCGCGACCTGTGGGCCCTCTCCGCCGCCGCCCGCCGCCGGGCGGAACAGCGTCACGGCTGGGACACCACATTCGAGGGCCTGACCCGCATCTACGCCGAGCTGCTGGCCGGCTCGCGCCGCTCGCCCATGGCCATGAGCGCCTAGCCGGGTTGACCGCCCGTCAAGCTTTTTGGGGTTTGCTCCACGCCCGAGCAACGCCTCGAAAGGGTGCGACATGGCCAAGGCGGTCTTTCAGCGGAACCAGAAGGTCTGGGTCGAGAGCGTCGGCGCCTGGGCGGTGATCGAGAAGATCGTGCCGATCTGGGCGCGGGGCTTCGAGGAGCCGGTCAAGGTCACCTACGACGTCGGCCTGGGCCGCGAGTTCCAGGCGCACGAGCTGCGCGGCGAGGACGACGGCGGCCGCGACCTGGCCGCCGAGGGCCCGGGCTGGCGGCTGCTGCGCGCCCGCAACAAGTGGCAGACGGCCGAGGACTGCGCCCACCATCCCTTCCCCGGCACCTATCCGGTGGTGGTCACCGATCCCCAGGACTGGGGCGGCTGGCGGGTGCCCGGCGCCGAGTACGACCGCGACCCGCGCAAAATCGAGTTCCAGGCCCGGCTGATCGCCTCCGCCCCCCGCCTGCTGGCGCTGGCCCGCTCGCTCACCGCCATCGTCGCCGAAGAGCCCGATGACGCCCCGCCGGTGGTGCGCCACCTGGCCGAGGAAGCCGCCACCATCGAGCGCTACCTCAACGAAGTCCCCGCGAGCCCGCAGACCCCGCCGCCGGCCACCGAGGGCGTGCGACACGCCGCGGAGTAGTTCTGCCGGATCACCCCTGGCGAGGGCGGTGACGGGCCGTTACATCGTTCGGATGCGCACCGAGACCCCTCAGGCCATCCGCCTCTCCGATTACCGCCCTCCCGCCTACCTCATCGACGAGGTGGAGCTGCACTTCGACCTGTCGCCCAACGCCACGCGGGTGAAGGCCAGGCTGGACGTCCGGCGCAACGGCGACCACGCCGAGCCGCTGGTGCTGAACGGCGAGCGGCTCAAGCCGATCTCCGTGGCCCTGAACGGCCGCCCGCTCGTCGAGAGCGAACGGACCGTGGACGACGAGTTCCTTACCGTCCCCAACGTGCCCGACGTCTTCACCCTCGAGACCGAGGTGGAGATCGACCCGCAGGCCAACACCCACCTGGAAGGCCTCTACATGTCGGGGGGCCGGTTCTGCACCCAGTGCGAGGCCGAGGGTTTCCGCAAGATCACCTGGTTCCCGGACCGGCCTGACGTGCTGACCCGCTTCACCGTCCGCATCGAGGCGGACAGGAAGTTCCAGCGCCTGCTCTCCAACGGCAACCTGCTGGAGGCCGGCGAGCTGCCGGGCGGGCGCCACTACGCCGTCTGGAACGATCCCTTCCCCAAGCCCTGCTACCTGTTCGCGCTGGTGGCCGGCGAGCTCGACGTGCTCGAGGACTCCCTCGTCACCATGAGCGGTCGCAAAGTCGAGCTGAAGATCTACGTCGACCCCGGCATGGCGCCCCGCGCCGCCTACGCCATGGACGCATTGAAGCGCTCGATGAAGTGGGACGAGGAGGCGTTCGGCCGCGAGTACGACCTCGACCTCTTCATGATCGTCGCCGTGCGCGACTTCAACTTCGGGGCGATGGAGAACAAGGGGTTGAACATCTTCAACTCCTCTCTCCTGCTGGCCGACCCCGCCACCGCCACGGACCTCGACTACGAGCGGATCGAGAGCGTGGTGGCCCACGAATACTTCCACAACTGGACCGGTGACCGGATCACCTGCCGCGACTGGTTCCAGCTGTGCCTGAAGGAGGGGCTGACGGTCTTCCGGGACCAGAGCTTCTCGGCCGACATGCGCGGCGAGGCGGTGCAGCGGATCAAGGACGTCAAGCAGCTGCGCGCGCGCCAGTTCCCCGAGGACCAGGGCCCCCTCGCCCACCCGGTGCGCCCGTCGAGCTACATGAAGATCGACAACTTCTACACCGCGACCATCTACGAGAAGGGCGCGGAGGTGATCCGGATGCTGAAGACCCTGATCGGGCCGCAGGCGTTCCGGGCCGGCATGGACCTCTACTTCGAGCGCTGGGACGGCCACGCCACCACGGTCGAAGAATTCATCCGCTGCTTCGAGGAGGCCTCGGGCCAGGACCTCTCCGACTTCTTCGCCTGGTACGAGCAGGCCGGCACCCCGAAGGTCACCGTCAAGCGCCGCTACGACGAACAGGCCCGAACGCTGGAGCTGGAGCTCAGCCAGGAGACGCCGGCCACGCCTGGCCAGCCGACCAAGCGCCCCCTGCCCCTGCCGGTCGCCGTGGGCCTGCTGGACGCCGAGGGCCGCACGCTGGCCTTCGAGCGGGACGGCCAGGCGATGGACGAGACGGTGATCGTGCTGAAGGACGCGGCGGCCAAGGTCACCCTGCGCGGCGTCGACCGCCCGCCGGTGGTCTCGGCCCTGCGCGGCTTCTCGGCCCCGGTGACGCTGATCACCGACGCCGAGCCCAAGGATCGCTACGTCCTGTTGGCCTCGGACCCGGACCTCTTCAACCGTTGGGAAGCCGGCCAGGGGCTGGCCCGCGACCTCATGCTGGCCAGGGCCGCCGGGGCCGCCAACGAGGTCGGGGAGGAGCGGTTCGCCGAGGCGGTGGGCCGGGCGCTGAGCGACCAGGCCGCCGAGCCGGCGTTCAAGGCCCTGCTGCTCGCGCTGCCGAGCGAGCAGGAGCTGGCGCTGGCCCGTCAGCCGGCCGATCCCGCCGC
>NZ_DATAGM010000395.1:0-3874 GCF_036263695.1 Phenylobacterium sp. | reverse complement strand
GATGTCCTTCGCCGCCACCGCCGCGCTCGTCGCCCTGGCCGAGGCGTGGAACCGGCCGATCCGCGAGATCGAAGCGCCCTGGTGGATCCGGGCGCCTCAGGCGGCCGGCGTCTGGATCGCCGCCAGCGTGGGCGCGAGCTTCGTCGCGGGGCTGGCCACCGGGCCGTTCGCGATGCAGCACTTCAACCGCGTCGCCACCTGGGGCCTGATCGCCAACCTGCTGACCGCGCCGATCTCCTCGTTCGTGATGATGCCGTTCCTGGCGATCGGCGCGTTCTTGACGCCGTTCGGCCTCGGCGAGTGGCCTCTGAAGGCCGCCGGCTGGGCCATCGGGCTGATGACCTCGATCGCTGAGAAGGCCGCCGCCGCCCCAAGCGCCACCCTGATCGTACCCAGCGCCCCGGCCTGGACCCTGCCTGCGGCCTTCGTCGGCATCCTCTGGGTCTGCCTATGGCGCGGGAAGCTGCGCTGGGCCGGTGTTCCCTTCGCCTTCGCGGTCGCACTCACGCCCAAACCGGCGGTCCCCGACGTCTGGATCGCTTCCGACGGTGCGGCGGTGGCGGTGCGTGACGGCAAGCATGCGGTTCTGCTGCGCCCCGACGCCAAGCGCTTCGCGGCGGACCTGTGGGCCCGGCGCCGCGGCCTCTCCGTCGATGAGGCGCCGGAGCGGCTGTTCGACTGCGACCGGTGGACCTGCCGGCCGACCAGCGCGGATCCCGCCCTGAAGATCGCCGCCAGCTTCAGGCGCCGGCCGCTGAAGCCCCAGGAGCGGGATCGGCTCTGCGACGCTGAGGTGATTGTGGTCCGCAGCGTTCCGACCGGCCCCGTCTGCCCGGGCAAGGTGGTGCTGACCGGCGCCGACTTCGCCCGCGGCGGCTCGGTGGAGCTTTGGCGCCGGCCGGACGGCTGGCGCATCCGTTGGGCCCAGGAGATGCGCGGCTGGCGGCCCTGGAGTTGGTCGGCCGACGGCGGCGAGCCAAGCGGGTGAGGGCGCCTAGCTCTAGTGATACCTGCGGATCAGACCGACCAGGCGGCCCTGCACGGCCACCTGGTCGGGGCCGTAGATGCGGGTCTCGTAGGCGGGGTTGGCGGCTTCCAGGGCGATCGAGGCGCCCTTGCGGCGCAGCCGCTTGAGGGTGGCTTCCTCGCCCTGCACCAGGGCCACTACGATGTCGCCGGAGTTGGCGGTGTCGGTCTTGCGGATGACCACGAAGTCGCCGTCCAGAATGCCGGCGTTGATCATCGAATCGCCGCTGATCTCCAGGACGAAGTGCTCGCCGGCGCCGAGGATGCTTTCGGGCACCTGCAGCCGGTCGCGCTCGTGCTGGATGGCCTCGATGGGCGTGCCGGCGGCGATGCGGCCTAGGATCGGCAGCTCGCGCACGTCGTTGGCCGCAACCGGCGCGGAGGCGGGCGCCTCCACCAGCTGGGGCTTGAAGGCGCCGCGGCCTTTCGGCGGGGCCGTCGCGGTGGCCTGCTGGGGCAGCTTGACCACCTCCAGCGCCCGAGCGCGGTGCGGCAGGCGGCGGAGGAAGCCGCGCTCCTCCAGGGCGGTGATCAGGCGGTGGATGCCGGATTTGGACGCCAGGTCCAGGGCGTCCTTCATCTCGTCGAACGAGGGGGAGACGCCGGTCTCCTTGATCCGCTCATGGATGAACATGAGCAGTTCGTGCTGTTTGCGGGTCAACATGGCCGAGGAGCCCTTCGGGAACAAAGCGCCAACTTCAAGGATGTTCTCTAGGTGTTCCTGGTTAATGTCAAGTTACCGCCCCGGCGCAGGTTCGCGCCTGTCATTTCAGCGGTTTAGCTTTCGCGTGGAGTCGCCTGAGCCAGGTCGCCGGCCCGACTCAGCTTGCGCTCTTCTTGCCAGGCTTTGGCCGCGGGCCGCCAAACCAGCAGGGCGCCGAGCGCGCCGCCGGCCGCGCCGGTGACGGCCGAGCTCACGGCCCATGGAGCAGGAGGCGCGGCTGCCTGATAAGGTTGCTGAACCAAGCTGCGCCGCACGTGGGCCGACCTCAATCGGAAGACCAATGTTCCGAGGTCAGCCGCCGAGCAGCGCGCGGGTGGCCGCTTCCACGTCGGGCTGGCGCATCAGGCTCTCGCCGACCAGCATGGCCCGGGCGCCGCAGCGCTCCAGGCGGGCGACGTCCAGGGTGGTGAAGATGCCGCTCTCGGTGACCAGCAGGGCGTCGGCGGGGGCCAGCGGCGCGAGCCGCTCAGTGACGCCCAGGTCGGTCTCGAAGCTTCGCAGGTTGCGGTTGTTGACGCCGACCAGCTTGGCTCCGAGCTTCCTCGCCCGGGCCATCTCGGCCTCGTCGTGCACCTCGACCAGCACGTCCATGCCCCAGCGGCCGGCTTCCGCCATCAAGGACCTGGCGAGGTCGTCGTCGACCATGGCCAGGATGACCAGCACGGCGTCGGCGCCGATGGCCCGACTCTCGACCACCTGCCAGGGATCGACGAGGAAGTCCTTGCGCAGCACCGGCAGCTCGACGGCGTTGCGAGCGGCGACGAGGAACCGCTCGTGCCCCTGGAAGCTCGGCTCGTCGGTCAGGACTGAGAGGCAGGCGGCCCCGCCGAGCTCGTAGGCGCTGGCCAGGATCGGCGGGTCGAAGTCCTCGCGGATCAGCCCCTTGGAGGGGGAGGCCTTCTTGATCTCGGCGATCAGGGCCAGGCGGCCGGGGGCGTGGGCGCCTTCCAACGCGGCGCGGAAGCCGCGCGGCGAGGAGGCGTGCCGGGCGTCCCACTCCAGGTCGGAGAAGGGGATCTTGGCCTTCCGCTCGGCCACTTCCTGGGCCTTGTAGCCGGCGATGCGGTCGAGGATGTCGCTCATGCGTGGGTCGCCGCCGCCAGCTTGTCGAGGGCGCCCTGTGCGCGGCCGTCGTCGATCACCGCGCCCGCCAGCTCGACGCCCTCGCGCAAAGTCTCGACCCGGTCCGAGATCAGCAGGGCCGCCGCGGTGTTCAGCAGCACCACGTCCCGGTACGGCCCCTTGGCGCCGGCCAGCACTTCGCGCAGCGCCCTGGCGTTGTGGGCCGGATCGCCGCCCACCAAGTCCGCCAGCGCCGCCCGCGGCAAGCCGACCGCCTCCGGCGTGATGGTGAAGAGCCGGACCTGCCCCTCGCGCAGCTCGGCCACGTGCGTCTCGCCCGTGGTGGTGATCTCGTCCATGCCCTGGCCGTGGGCCACCCAGGCGCGCTTGGTCCCCAGCGCCCCCAGCACCTTGGCGAGCGGCTCCACCCAGCGGTCGGAGAAGACGCCGAGCAGCTGTCGCTGTGCGCTGGCCGGGTTGGAGAGCGGGCCCAGGAGGTTGAACACCGTGCGGAAGCCCAGCTCGGCGCGCACCGGAGAGACGTGCCGCATGGCGCTGTTGTGGGCCTGGGCGAACATGAAGCAGATGCCGGCCTCGTCCAGCGCCCGGCGGTGCTGGTCCAGGGTGGCGTTGATGTTGACCCCGAGCTCGGTCAGCACATCGGCCGTGCCGGAGCGGGAGGAGAGGGCGCGGTTGCCGTGCTTGGCGACCTTCAGCCCCGCGCCGGCCGCCACGAAGCCGACCGCCGTGGAGATGTTGAGGGTGTGCAGCCCGTCGCCGCCGGTGCCGCAGACGTCGATCACCTCGTAGGGCAGGTCGAGCTTCAGGGCCGCGGCCCGCATGGCCCGGGCGCAGGCGGTGATCTCGCCCACCGTCTCGCCGCGCATCCGCATGGCGGTCAGCGCGGCGGCGATCTGGGCCGGGGTCGGCTCGCCCTGCAGGCAGGCGGTGAAGAAGGTCTGGGCGTCGTCTTCGCTCAGGGTGGCGCCGTCCGCCAGGCGCGAGAGCAGGGGCTTGAAGGCGTCCGACACGGGCGTCAGGCGTGCGCCAGGCGCTGCGCCT
>NZ_DATAGM010000394.1:0-2242 GCF_036263695.1 Phenylobacterium sp. | reverse complement strand
AGCCTCGGAGACGCTCTCAATGGCGTCGCGCAGGCGGTTCTCGGCTGCCTGAGCTCTCGCCTGCGCCATCCGCTCCTCGGTGACGTCGAGGGCTACGCCGATGATCCGCGCGAAGCTGTCGCCCTCCGCCTGGCCGAAAGCCTGGCCGCGGGCGTCGATCCAGATCGGACGGCCGCCGTGCGGCCCGGGCACCCGGAAGGAGACGTCGAAGGCGCCGTATACGGCCGCGGTGGTCAGCGCGTTGCGCAGCCGGTCGCGGTGCTCGGGGCTGACCCGTTCGATGACGTCGGCGCCGTCCACCACCCCGCCGCCGCCCCAGCCGAAGATCGCGCCGGTGACGTCGGACATGAACATCTTGTCCGAGACGATGTCCCATTCCCAGATGCCGCAGCGGGCGGCCTCGACGGCGAGCCGGAAGCGCTGCTCGTGCTCGATGAAGGCCTTCTGCGCGTCCTCCGCCCGGCGGCTCTGGCGCAGCAGCATGAGGCCCAGCGCGAAGGCCGCGCCGAGCGGCAGCAGCAGCCAGGCGATCTGCTCGCGCATCACCGCATCGCCACCCGGCGCGGCGGGCGCGGCGGCGACGGCGACCAGCGCGCCCCCTGCGGCGGGTCGGCCGGCGAGGTCGAGCGGCGCGCCGTCGGGGCGGGCGCCGCGCAGCGGGCCGGAGGCGTCCAGGTCCTTCATCGGCCGACCGAAGGCGGCCTCGGCGCCCTCTGCGATGGCGGTTTCTCCGGCGGCCGCGACGAACTGGCCCGAGCGGCCGGCGAAGGCCTCGGCCGAGCCGCGCGACAACAGGCCCAGGAGCCGGTTGGGATCGCCGGTCAACGCCACCCAGCGCCGCCCTTGCGACGTCGGGGCGGAGACGACCGCGATCAGCGCCGGGCGCACGCCGGCGACGGTGAAGGCGACCTCCTGTCCGCTGGCCTCGGCGGCGCGGACCACCTCCAGCCACCGGACGCCGGAAGTCTTGCCGGCGGCCGCCGCCAGCTGGCCTTCGCTGACGACCACCGCGCCGGCCGCGGCGCCCGACGCCGCCCGCAGAGCCGTCTCGGCCGCGTCGAGGGGGGCGCTGGGCGCGCGCTGCAGCACCTCGACGGCGGCCAGCGCGCCGCCTTGAAGGGCCATGGCCTCCACGTCGGCGCGGGCGGCCAGTTCGCTGGCGCGCTGATAGAGAGCGGCCGCCGTCGGGCTGGCCGGCGGCGAGCTGGACAGCCGCCACAGCGCGAAGACGGTGTAGAGGCTGAGCAGCAGCAGGGCCGACAGGATGAGCAGGCGCAGGAAGCCCTGCGAGGCGCCCGGCCCGGCCAGCGGCCCGCCTCCGCCTGCCGGTCGGCCGAGCGTCGTCTCAGCCGGATCCACGCCCCCGCGCCTGGCCAAAAGCCGCCGCTCCTTCAAGACCCCGAGCTCGCCCCGAGTCACCCCTGCCCAGGAGTCTACGCGGCCCGCCCGACTCGGTCACGCCCGACAGCTGCGCCTTTCGACGCGGGGCCCAAGCTGTGGCGTTGGGGACTCAGTCCTATCTTCCTCTCCCGTTCACGGGAGAGGAAAGTTCGGCGTCAGTCGGCGAGCGCCTTGCTGGCCAGCTCGTAGACGTTCTTCGACAGGCCCTCGGTCCCAACGATCCGCTGCAGCTCGGCCTTCATCAGCTCGCCGTACTCGGGGCGGTAGCGGCGCCAGCCGCCGAGGGGTTCGACGAGGCGGGCGGCGACCGATGGGTTGATCGCGTCCACGGCCAGGATCTGGTCGGCGAGGAAGCGGTAGCCGGCGCCGCTGGGGTCGTGGAACCGCGACGGATTCATCGAGGCGAAGGTCGAGACCAGCGCCCGCAGGCGGTTGGGGTTCTTCGCATCGAACGCCGGGTGGGCGGTCAGGCCCAGCACCCGGCCGAGGGCGCCTTCGCCCGGGTCGCGGGCCTGCAGGGCGAACCACTTGTCGACCACCAGCGGCTCGTCCTTCCAGCGGTCATAGAAGTGGGCCAGCGCGTACTCGAAGGCCTGGCCACCGATCAGCATCAGAGCCGAGAGCCCGCCGATGGAGTCGGTCATGTTGGAGGCCGCCTCGTAGTGGCCCATGGCCAGTTCGACGATCTCCGAGCGCGGGTTGGCGGCCAGCAGGTCGAGGGCCGCGTTGCGCAGGGCGCGCCGGCCGGCGCTCGTTGCGTCGGGGGAGAACTCGCCGAGCTGCTGCAGGCCGGTGTGCAGCCGCCTCAGCTCCTCGCCCAGGTGCAGGGCCAGGCGCGTGT
>NZ_DATAGM010000393.1:0-6779 GCF_036263695.1 Phenylobacterium sp. | reverse complement strand
GAGAGCTCCGGCGCGGTCGGCACGCTCACCTCGATCTCGTCGCCCGGATAGAAGCGGTAGGGCGGCTCGTACTCGGTCCAGTCTGAGTAGGTGATGTCGGGGAACCGGTCGGAGGCGGCGCTCGCCTGGCCAACCGGCGCGCCCGCCGTGGCGCAGCCGCTCAGCAGCGCGGCCGAAAGACCGGTGAGAAGGAGGAATCTGCGACTTTGCCCCATGACCCCGAGGGTTAACGGAAATGGGTAACGAAGCCTTAAGCGCGGATCGCCAGGGTCCAGGGGTGGGGCTACTCTCGTACCGATTCCATGGCTGACGCAGCGATCGCTTCGACGATGAGGCCGCGAGGGGCGTCTGCGCCTTCGTGGACCGCGCGGCCGCGCTATGCGCCGAGCGACATCCCGGTGCTGCTGTGGCGCGAGCGCTGGCTGATGGCCGGCGTGTTCGCCGCCATCTTCATCCCCCTGCTGCTGGTCGCCGCCCTGCTGATCAAGCCCAGCTACCCGGCCTACGCCAGCGTGCTGGTGCGGCTGGGCCAGGAGTATGTCTACGAGCCTCGGGCGGGGGACGCCGGCCGCGGCGCGGTGCCCGAGCCCGACCAGCTGATCCAGGCCGAGACCGAGATCCTCGGCAGCGAGGCCCTGAAGCGGCGAGTGATCGACAAGATCGGACTGGACAAGATCGATCCCAAGCTCGCCGCCAAGTACGCCAAGGCGACCCCGGCCGAGCGGCGCAAGATCATCGGCGGCGTGGTGCGCAGCTTCGAGCAGAACCTGGCGATCGAGACGGCCCCGGACACGCCGGTGATCCGCGTCGGCTTCGAGCACAAGAACCCCGAACTCGCGGCGCTGATGCTCAACACGCTGATCGAGGAGTACCTGGTCTATCGGCGCAACGTGCTGATCGACCCCACCTCGCCCGTCATCGAGCAGCAACGGATCATTTTCCAGCAGCGGCTGGCCGACGCCGACCAGGCCTACCAGGACTTCCTGGTCAACAACCGCATCGGCGACTTCGTGGCCGAGAAGGCCTCGCTCTCGCAGCTGCAGGCGCAGATCGAACAGCAGAAGCTGCAGACCGAGGCGCAGCTGCAGGAGCGCACTGCACGCCTCGGGGCGCTGCAAAGCCAGCTCGGGCAGGTGGCGGCCGAGGTGGGCCTCTACCGCGATCTCAACACCGCCGCGTCCGACAAGCTCGCCCAGCTTCGGGTGCAGCGCGAGGACCTGCTGTCCCGATACAAGCCCGACGCCCGGCCGGTGCAGGACGTCGATGTCCAGATCGCCCAGCTGGAGCAGGCGGTGGCCCAGGGCCGCACCACCACCGACGGCGCCCGCCGCTTCGGCGTCAACCCGGTCCGCCAGACGGTGGAGACCGACCGCTTGCAGGCGGCCGCCGAGGTCGCCGCCCTGCAGCGCTCTGTGCAGGCGCTGAACGAGCAACTGCAGCAGGTGATGGACCGCCGGCTGCGGCTCGCCGGCCTCGAGCCCCGCTTCCAGGCGTTGGCGCTGGACCGCGACGTGCTGATGGCCAATGTCCGCGACTTCTCGGTCAAGGAGGAGCAGAGCCGAGCCGCCCAGGACATCGCCTCGCGCACCAACGACAACATCCGCATCGTCCAGCGGGCCGCCGTGCCGACCAAAGGAAAGAGCCTGAAGCGGCCGGTGGCGGCGCTGGCGCTGCTGTTCGCCGGCTTCACGGCCCTTTGCGCCGGACTGCTACGCGGCTTCCTGCGGCCCGGCCTGCCGACGCCGCAATCCGCGTCGCGGACCTTGGGCCTGCCGGTGCTGGGGGCTGCGTCGCTGAAGCCGGTTCGCTGAGCGGCGAGTCGGGCTAGCCTCGCGCCGGAAGCAGGATGTCGGATTGAGCATGGTCGACCTGAGCGCCGAGATGGCCGAGCTGTGGGCGTCGCTCGGCGCGCCGGCCGCCGGCGCCGGCCGCCTGGTCCAGTTCATCGCCGCGCGCCGAGCGGAGGGGACCTCCACCGTCGCCCGCGAGTTCGCCCACTTCGCCGCCCGGCGGGCCGGCCGCAGCGTCTGGCTGGTCGACCTCGACCTGCTCCGCTCCGCTCAGCATGCGGCGATCGCCGCCGATACGGAGCGCTACGGGCCGCTGTCGGCGCCGGCCGGCGCCAGCCCGGACGGCTCGGCCTTCTTCACCGTCCGCCCGCCGGCGCCCGACGCCGAGGGCCGGCCGGTCCCGGACGCGGCTTGGCTCAGCGCCCATCAGGTCGGCGCCGGCCGCCTCTGGGTGACTCGCTTCCAGCGCCAGGCCCTGCAGGGCGGGCGCAGCGTCCACGTCCTGCCGACCCCCGACTACTGGCGCGCGCTGCGGGCCCACGTTGACCTGGTGATCGTCGACTCGCCCGCCGCCGACCGCTCTCAGGCCGGCCTCACGGTCGCGCCGCACATGGACCAGACTGTGCTGGTGGTCGCCGCGGACCAGGCGGACGTCGCCGCTCCGGCCCGGCTCAAGGACGCGCTCCACGGCGCCGGCGGCCACGTCGCGGGGCTGTTCTTCAACCGCGGGCAGGTGGAGGCGCCGGCCTTCCTGAAGGCCCTGCTGCCGTGACCGCGCTGGCGGCGCGGCCGGAGGCCTTCGCGCCGGCCAGGGGCGTGGGCTTCGCCGCCCCGCTCGCCGTGGGCATGCTGCTGATCTACAGCGCCGCCTGGGTGCTGCCGCTGACCCTCGACAATCCCGCCGCGGCCAAGGGCGGGCTGGTCCGCACGCTCTACATGCCGGCCTATGTGCTGGGGTTCGGCGTGTTCCTGATGGCCCCGCTGCGCACGGTGCAGGCGGCGGTCCGCCAGCCGTTCCTGGTGGCGCTGATGGCGGTGGCGGTGCTCTCGGTATTCTGGTCGATCGCGCCGGACCAGAGCGCGCGGCGGGTGTTCGCGGTGGTCTGCACGACGGTCGGCGGCATCGTGCTCGCCGCCCGATTCGGCTGGGCGGCCCTGGCCGAGGTCGCAGCGGCCACCTTCGCCATCCTGGCTGCGGCCGCCCTCGTCGCCGCCGTGGCGATGCCGTCTCTCGGCGTGATGTCGGAGATCTTCCCGGGCGCTTGGCGGGGGCTGTGGCCGGAGAAGAATGCGCTGGGCGGCACCATGACCCTGGCCTTCGTCTGCCTGTCGGCCGCCGCGGTGCTGAACCCCAGGCGGGCGCTGCTCTGGTGGGGCTTCGCGGCCCTGGCGCTGTTCCTGGTGATCATGTCCACCTCCAAGACCTCGCTGGTCTCGCTGCTGCTGGGAGCGGCGACGCTGATGTTCGTCGGCCTGCTGCGGCGCGGGCCGGCGAGCCGGGTGGCGATGGTCTGGCTGGCGGTGGTCGGGCTGATGATCGGGGCCGGCGCGCTGCTGTTCGCCGCCGACGCGATCTTCGAGGTGCTGGGCAAGGACGCCACCCTGACCGGCCGGACCGAGATCTGGGACGCTGCTATGCGTGAGATCGAGAAGCGCCCCTGGACCGGCTACGGCTACGGCGTGATCTGGGACGTGAAGGGGGCCTGGACGCCCTACGCCTGGATGGAGCGGCACGCCGGCTTCTCGCCCGAGCACGCCCACAACGCCTGGATCGAACAGTGGCTGGGTCTGGGGCTGCTGGGCCTCGGCGCCTTCGGCCTGTTCTACATCCAGACGACGGTGCTGACGCTCTGGGCCATGTTCCGCAACGCCGGCGCCTATCTCGCAGCCCCGTTCCTGATCGTCTACAGCCTGACCAGCGTCACCGAGAGCATCGGCTTCGTGTACAACGACCTGCGCTGGGTGTTGTTCGTGGCCATCGCCGCCCGCTTGGCGCTGCCGGATCCAGAACCCGAACATTGATTTTCGGCGCGCCGAAGCCTAGCCTTCGGCGCAACGTCAACCCGCGACGAGAGGAGAGGTCCAGATGACGCCCATTGCCAGCGGCCTTCGCCGCGTCGCCGGACCCTGCCTCTAATCTAGAGAGGCCCCGTCCTTCGGCGGCGCGCGCTGTGAAGCGCCCCAATTCCCACACCGAAGGATTTTCCATTGCTCATCACCTATGGCTGGAGCGATCAACTCCAGCAGGACTTCGCGCCCTTCGCGGCGCAGGGCCTCTCGCCGGCGCGGGTGGTCCTTCAGCAGCGGGGCCGCTTCGGCCTCGTCACCGCCGCCGGAGAGGTTCTCGGCGCCCCGTCCGGCAAGCTGCAGCACGAGGCAGGGCCGGGCGGCTACCCCGTGGCCGGGGACTGGGTGGCGATCCTGCCGCCGGAGGGCGACGGGCTGGCGGTCATTCGCCAGGTCATGCCCCGCCGCACCGAGTTCGTCCGCAAGGCTGCCGGCACCGGCGAGGCGCCCCAGGTGGTCGCCGCCAACATCGACCTGGCCTTCCTGGTGCTGGGCCTGGACGACGACTTCAACCTGCGCCGGCTGGAGCGTTACCTCGCCGCGGCCTGGGAGAGCGGCGCCCGGCCGGTGGTCCTGCTGACCAAGGCGGACAGCCGCGAGGACCTCGAGGGCGTCGTCGCCGAGACGCAGCAGGTCGCCCTGGGAGTGGACATCCTGCCGGTCTCCGCCGTCACCGGCGAGGGGCTGGACGAGGTGAGGCATCGCCTGGGGCCGGGGCTGACCGCCGTGCTGATCGGCATGTCCGGGGTCGGCAAGTCCACCCTGGTCAACGCCCTTTTGGGCGAGCAGCGCCTGGCCACCGGCGAGGTGCGCGAGACCGACGGCCGCGGCAAGCACACCACCACCCACCGCGAGCTGGTGCTGCTGCCGGGCGGGGGCCTGATCCTCGACACGCCCGGGATGCGCGAGCTGGCCTTCTGGGATCCGGGCGGCGGCGTCTCCACAGCCTTCGCCGAGGTCGAGGCGCTGGCCGACCAGTGCCGCTTCCGCGACTGCCGTCACGAGACCGAGCCCGGCTGCGCCGTCCGCGCCGCCCGCGAGGCCGGCGAACTCGGCGAGGACCGCTGGCGCGGCTACGTGAAGCTCCAGCGCGAGCTCGGCCACCTCGACCGCAAGGAGGACCCGGTGGCGAGGGAGGCCTGGCGCAAGCGCTGGATCCACGTGGCCAAGGCCAACCGCAAGCGCGGGCGAGGGCGCGAGCCGGAGGCGGAGGAGTAGGAGCGAGCCGCCGCGCGCCGCTCGGCTACCCGGCCAGCCGCCGCGCGCCTTCGGCGACGGTGACCACCTCCAACCCACCCTCGACAGCGGCGTCGATGAGGCCGGCGAGGGCCGCAGGCGTGCAGCCCCACTGCGAGGGGCTGTCCTGGACGTCGTGGGTGTAGAGGATCAGCCAGGCCTTGCGGGCCTTGGCCTTGTCGAGCCAGCGGCGGGCGGTCGCTTCGCCCTCGGCGCCCTCGATGCCGACCGCCGGCGCCTGGTTCAGGTCGCAGCCCTTTTCGACGAGGCCCGGGTGCAGCGCGCGCAGCAGCCGGAAGCGCGCGGCCAGGATGGCCTTCGGGCCGGCGGCGACGTCGCCGTAGGGATAGGCGAAGGTGGCGGGGAAGGGGATGTCCCAGGCCTCCAGCTGCTCGGCGTTGCGGACCGCCTCGGCCAGGGCCGCGGGGCCGGCGGCCCTGCCGCAGTCGAGGTGGGAGTAGGTGTGGCAGCCGATCTCGTGGCCGGCGGCGGCGAGGCGGCGATAGTCGTCGGCGTCGGCGTAGCGGCCCATCGGCCCCTCCGTCCCGGCCAGCCCCGCGCTGACGTAGTAGGCGCCCTTCAGCCCGCGCGCCTCGAGCAGCTCGGCGCCCCTGCGGGCGGCGCTGACGGGGGCGTCGTCGAATGTGAAGGAGACCATCGGGCGGCCCGGGCTGCCGACGGCGCGCCGGCGGCTAGCCCCGCGGACCATCCGGCGGCGCAGCTTGGCGAGGAGGCTCGTGTCGGCTTGGTAGGCTTGCATCAGACCGCCTCCGCATAGAGGGCCGCGCGGTAGAGTCGCATGGCGAAGGCTCTCGCCTTCACCGGCGCGGCCGGGGCCAGGGCGTAGCGTTTCAGGAGCGGGCGCCAGACCGCGCGCAGGGGCGCCCGCTTCAGCATCCGGGCCGCGCGATAACTGGGATAGTCGCAGACCACCT
Organism: Phenylobacterium sp.; assembly: GCF_036263695.1. GTDB lineage: Bacteria > Pseudomonadota > Alphaproteobacteria > Caulobacterales > Caulobacteraceae > Phenylobacterium. The sequence continues at coordinate 751 of NZ_DATAGM010000393.1, read as the reverse complement.
CCCGGTGGGCGGCGACGACCCGGGCGAAGTTGGCCGCCGATTCCTCGTACTTGCGGGCGATCGTCGCGTCCGGCTCCAGGCCCAGGTGGGTGGCGGTGTTGTCTATGTGGACGATCGGCCAGCGGCGGGCCACGCGCATGGCCCACTCCACGTCCTCCCAGCCCCAGCCCGAAAAGGCCTCATCGAAGGCTTCGGCCTCGAATACGTCGCGGCGGACCAGCAGGTTTGAGGTGAACACCGACTTTTCCGGCGCCAGGCGCCGGCGGCTGGCCGGCAGGCAGTCGCTGTGCAGGGCCATCGTCCGGTGCAGGGCGTGCTCGGGCAGCGCCTGCGCCTGCTTCAGCGAGAAGCCGCCGAACGCCACGGGCGGGTCGCCGGCCTCGATGAGCTCCAGCCAGGCGGCCAGGAAGTCCGGCTCGTCGGGCAGCATGTCGCTGTCGAGGAACAGCAAGTGGGCGGCGCGGGCGTGACGGACCAGCCGATTGCGGCCCTTGGAGCGGCCCTCGTTGCGCGAAAGGCGGATCAGCCGGGCGGGGAGGGGCAGGGCGTCCAGCGCGGTCTGCACCCTGGCGGTCAACGCCTTGTCGCCGGTGCCGTCGTCCAGCAGCACGACCTCGGCCTCGACGCGCTCGCCGCCGAGGGCTGTGAGCAGCGGTGTGGGATCGTCGCCCTTGAACGGGATCAGCACGGAGAGGCGCGGCGCGGCCGCCGTCCAGCGCAGGTTGTCGAACAGGCTCTCGCGGGCCCGGGT
>NZ_DATAGM010000392.1:0-7253 GCF_036263695.1 Phenylobacterium sp. | reverse complement strand
AGCTTGCGCATGTAGCTGACGATCGGATTGACGCCCGGATCCAGAATGGCGGCGCCGGCCTGGGCCACGTCCGACTGGGGGTCGGTGTAGTCCTCGTTCCACTTCACGCCGGAGCTCATCATCAGCAGCTGGCGGACGTTCACGCCCTCGTACGCCGATCCCTTCAGCTCCGGGATGTAGGCGGTGACCGGGTCCTCCAGGCTCTTGATGTGGCCGTCCTGGATGGCCGCCCCGACGAGCGTCGAGGTCACGGACTTGGCCACCGAGAAGGACGTCCATCGGTCCCGCGGCCGCCGGCCTAGGCCGTACCGCTCCATGATGATCCTGCCATCCTTCAGGACCAGCACGCCGGAGACGTTGAAGGCGCGCATGTATTCGCTGACCGTGTAGGTCCTGCCGGCGTGGCTAAAGGTGGGGTCGATCTCCGTGGCGACCTTCGGCAGCGGGCGTACGTAGGAGCCGCGCCGGATGGTGCTGACCCGGTAGACCTTTTCGATCGCCGGATACCAGGCCTTCTGCTGCTTCGGGGTCCAGAAGAGGATGCTGGGCGTCCCCGGCTTCTTTGGCGTCTGCGCCTGCGCGGCGGGCGCGCCCAGCAGAAGTGCGCCGATCAGGGCGGCAGGCAGCAGTTTGCGCATCGTAGGTTCCCCCTCGTACGGCCGCAGACTAGGGCCGCCGACGATGCGCACAAGCCGGCTGAACGATCCTGTTCAGGTCTAGGGGCGCATTGCAGGCCGGGGGGCGCTGGCGCGATCATGAGCGAATGAGCGAAAAAGGAGGTCGCTGGGATGGGCCCGGGCTCGAGGCCTGGCGCGGGGCGTGGACTCCTGCGGAAGCGGCCGAGAAGCTCTCCGGCCTGGAGGCGCCGTGGTGCGTTGTCGGCGGCTGGGCGATCGACCTCTTCTTGGGACGCGAGACCAGATCACACGGCGACCTGGAGATCGCCATCGCGAAGTCCGACCTGCCCGAGGTGCGCGCCCACCTCGCCGAGTACCGATTCCACGCGGCCGGGGACGGAGAAGTGCGCGCCCTGTCGCCCGGCGAGCTCCCGCCGTCTCATATGCATCAGACGTGGGTGCTGGATGAAGCGGTTCAGTTGTGGCGCGTCGACGTCATGCAGGAGCCGGGCGATCGCGACACATGGGTCTTTCGCCGAGACGCTAGGATCTTCGCCCCGCGCGCGCAGATGATCGCCTCGATGGAGGGCGTCCCGTACCTGCGGCCCGAAGGCGCGCTCCTCTACAAGGCGAAGGCGCAGCGTCCCAAGGACGAGGCGGACTTCGCCGCCTGCGCGCCGTACCTGGGCGCCACCGGCCGCGCCTGGCTGCGTGAGACGATCGCGACGCTGTATCCTGGGCACGCCTGGGCCGCGGCCCTGGACGAGGCCTGAGCCCTCAAACCGCAATCGGCGCGGCGATCCTGGCGTGGGCCTTGTAGCCCTCGAGCTTGAAGTCCTCGTACTCGAAGGCGAACAGGTCGCGCTTGTCGGCGATGTGCATGGCGGGGAAGGGGTAGGGCTGGCGCGAGAGCTGCTCGCGGGCCTGGTCCAAGTGGTTCAGGTAGAGGTGGGCGTCGCCCAGGGTGTGGACGAACTCGCCGGGCTCCAGGCCCACCACCTTGGCCATCATCATGGTCAGCAGGGCGTAGCTGGCGATGTTGAACGGCACGCCGAGGAAGACGTCGGCCGAGCGCTGGTAGAGCTGGCAGGACAGCTTGCCGTCCGCCACGAAGAACTGGAACAGGCAGTGGCAGGGCGGCAGGGCCATGTCGTCCACGTCGGCCGGGTTCCAGGCCGAGACGATGTGCCGGCGGCTGTGGGGATTGGTCTTGAGGCTCTCCACGACGCCGGCGATCTGGTCGATCACCCGCCCGTCCGGCGCCGTCCAGGAGCGCCATTGCTTGCCGTAGACCGGGCCGAGCTCGCCGGCCTCGTCGGCCCACTCGTCCCAGATGCTGACGCCCCGCTCCTGCAGCCAGCGCACGTTGGTGTCGCCGCGCAGGAACCAGAGCAGCTCAAGGATGATCGACTTTCGGTGCAGCTTTTTGGTGGTCAGCAGCGGAAAGCCCTGCGCCAGGTCGAAGCGCATCTGCCGGCCGAACACGCCCAGGGTGCCCGTGCCCGTCCGGTCGCCCCGCTGGGCGCCGTTCGCCAGGATGTCGGCGAGCAGGTCCAGATACTGCCGCTCGGGATGCGGCTCGGCGTGAGTGGAACGGGCGAAGAGAGGGGCGTTCATCGGGCGGCCGAACTCCAATGCGGACCGGATCATTCCCTGATTCGCGCGGGGCCGGCTTCTACGCCAGCAGAAGGTGAGGACTGTCCACAGCCAGGGCGCCGCAGGTCCATCTGGGCCGCGGGAATGGCCAGGGTGTTGCCGCCACGCTATGGGGCGCCTAGGGTAGCGTCAGCGAACGAATGCAAGGTTGTGTCTATGTTTCTCACCGCTATGGCCGCCGGGCTGATCCTGGCCGCCAACGCCCCTCAGACGGGCGAAGTCATCGCGGCTCCGGGCGGCGGCTCCGTGCAGGCGGGCAAGCCGGCCGATGAGGCCAAGGCGAAGCCCAAGTGCCACTACGTGAGCGTCACGGGCGGCCGGGCCAAGCGCCGGGTCTGCAGCGACAATCCCGAGCGGGATGCGGCGGCGGCGGCCGGAGTGCGAGCGCCGAGCTCCACGATGGGCGCCTCCCAGCAGGGCAACATCAACACCAACTGAGGCGGCTCAGCCCGCGAACCCGCCCTCGTCGAGGAAGGCCTGCTCCTCAGGGCTCGTGGCCCGGCCCAGACATGGGTTGCGATGCGGGAAGCGGCCGAACCTGCCGATGATCTCGCGGTGCAGTTCGGCCCACTTCAGGGTCTCGGCGTCGCCGGTCTCGTCCAGATGGGCCCTGCAGAGGCGGCAGCTCAGCGCCTGGTCCTGCGGGTCCTCGGAGTGCTCGAAGGGCAGATAGAAGAAGGGGCGTAGCTCCGGCTCCACCTGCCGGTCGAAGCCCGCCTCAACCGCCGTCCGGGCGATCGCGCGGGCCTTGGGATCGGTGGCGAACGCGTGGGCGGAGCCGCGGTAGAGATTGCGCGGGAACTGGTCGAGCAGAATCACCAGCGCCAGGGCGCCCTCCGCCGTGCGGGTCCAGTCGTCGTACTCGCCGCGGGCGGCGGCGTGGTGCACGGGCTCGAACCTCAGCCGGATCGCCTCGTCGAAGGCCCGGTTCTTTGCGAACCACTTGGCCGGTCCGGCGCTGCGCCAGAAGCTGAGGACATCCTGCGGCGTCGCCGCCATGCGCGTGCTCTCCTTCAGAACCAGTCCAGATCGGTGCGGCGGCCGCCGACGATGACGCCCTTCAGCCGGGCGCGCCCGTCCCGGCCGACCGAGACCACGGCCAGCGCCTCCGGCCGATCGGGCCCGGCCCGCAGGGCGGCCTCGAGGGCTTCGGCCTCCGTCTGGTCCGCATGCAGCCGATCGACGCCGATGTCCAGCACCACCCGCTGCGCCTCTTCCGCCCCGCCGCCGATGCATGACGCTGTTCCGCGGACCGCGACGGGGCCGAGCTTCAGGGCCCCCTCGCGCGTCTTGGCGACGCCGGCGAGACGATGGACCGATCCCTCCGGACGCAGGGCGATCCACCCTTCGTCCCCACCGTCGGGGCAGCGGGCGCCGGCGGGCAGGGCGTCCGCCAGCTGCAGCGCGGCGTAGTGGCCGGTGAGCAGGCTGCGCGGATCGAAGGCCTCCATTGCAAGCCGCACCTCCCGACCGCTGGCCCGCGCTTGGCCCTCGTAGACCACGAGGGCCACCAGGGCGGCGATGAGCAGCGCCGCGGCTCCGAGGATGCGGATCGGGAGGGCGCGGATCATGCCGGCTTCCTCCGCCGCATCAGCCATCCGGCGACCAGGGCGGCCAGGGCGCTGACCAGGAACACGCCGGCTGCGCTCATCAGCCCGAGCCCCAGGTCGAAGAGGATGGCGCACACCGCGCCGATCAGGGAGATCACGGCCAATCCGCTGACCGCCCCGTGCCGATCGGCCCGGCCCAGCGCCAGCAGGCCGGCCGATAGCGCCAGCCAGACCATGCGGTGCGGCAGCCCCTCGAAGTGCTTACCCTCGAAGCCGGCGATGACGAAGAAGGCCAGCGCCCCCAGTACGCACCAGCCGAACAGGCCGCCAGCCGCGGCGCCTTCCGTGTCCCGCCGCCAGCGCGCCCCGGCCGCCAGGGCGGCGAAGCCCGCCGATGTCAGCAGCAGGCCCGCATCGTTCGGCGGGCCCAGCCGGATCAGCAGCAGCATCGCCCCGACGACCAGTCCAAGGCCCGCGGTATGGGCCAGCGGCGAAGATCGCCACGCCCACGCCAGGCCCGCGCCCAGCGGCGCGCCGAACGCCAGCCAGGGCAGGGCGGTCTCCTCCTGGAACGGGCCGTCCGAGAGATCGCCCAGGCCCAGCAGCACCAGCCCGGCCATGGCCGCTCCGCTGGAGCGACCGGCCAGCGCCAGCAGCCCGGCGGCCAAACCCGCCCCGTGCAGCGCCGCCGGCGGGCTGCCGGCGATGTCGAAGATCTGGCCCGTCAGGCCGATGGCGGCCGCATAGACGAGGGCGGCGATGGCCAGGAGGCCGTTGCGCAGCCCCGGCCGCTCGCGCCGGGCCGCCCAGGCCGCGCCCCCGCAGAGGCCCGCGAAGACGCCGAGCACCAGGACGAACCGCGCCAGCCGCGGGATCGCGTCCCAGTTGGCGGCCACGAAGGCGATCACGGCGATGCCGAGGAAGGCCGACCCGACAGCCGCAAGCGTGGTCGCCGCATCCAGGCGGCGGCCCTCGCCCACGCTGCCCAGAATGGCCGCACGGCTGTCCGCCGGCACCAATCCGGCGGCGATCCACCGCTCCAGGTCCTGCTCCAGCCTCTTTCGGTAGCCGGCCATCGGCCCTTCCGTTTGCGTTGCAAGCGCGACCGTCCCGCATGCGCCGCCGGGGCGCAAGCGGCTAAGGTTTGCCTGCGCGCGCGGGCGGCGGCATGGTCGGCTCGCATTCGAGGAGCCCCCCATGAACCCTGCGGCCGAGTTCGACGTGATCGTCTATGGCGCCAGCGGCTACACCGGCCGGCTGGTGGCCGAGCATCTGGCCCGGCGCTACGGCGTCGGCGGCGAGGTCCGCTGGGCGATGGCCGGCCGTAGCGCGGACAAGCTGGCCCAGGTGCGCGACGAGATCGGCGCCCCCGCCGAAACGCCGCTGGTCGTCGCCGACGCGGACGACCCCGCCTCGCTCAAGGCGATGGTGCGCAGTACGAAGGCGGTGATCACCACCGTGGGGCCCTACCAGCTCTATGGCTCTGCCCTGGTGGCGGCCTGTGCGGCGGCGGGGACCGACTACCTCGACCTGTGCGGCGAGCCCAACTGGATGCGCCAGATGATCGACGCCCACGAGGCGCAGGCCAAGGCCAGCGGGGCCCGGATCGTCTTCTCCTGCGGCTTCGACTCCATTCCCTTCGAGCTGGGCGTCCTGTTCCTGCAGGAGACCGCGCAGGCTCGGCTCGGGCGCCCCGTCCCGCGGGTGAAGGGCCGGGTGCGGAGCATGCAGGGCGGCTTCTCCGGCGGAACCGCGGCGAGCCTGAAGGCCACGATGGCCGCGGTCGCTAAGGACCCCGCCGTCTTCCAGGTGCTGGCGAGCCCCTTTGGTCTGACCCCCGGCTTCGAGGGGCCGTCGCAGCCGCCGGGGATGGCGCCGGAGCACGACCCCGACCTGGGCGCCTGGGTCGCCCCGTTCGTGATGGCGACCATCAACACCAAGAACGTCCACCGCTCGAACGCCCTGATGGGCCACCGCTATGGCGCCGACTTCGTCTACGACGAGATGATCATCGCCCCCTCCGAGGAGGCGGCCAAGGCGATGGCTCAGATGGGCGGCGGCCTTGGCGGAGAGGGCGGGCCCAAGCCCGGAGAAGGCCCGACCAAGGAAGAGCGCGAGGCCGGCTTCTTCGACGTCCTGTTCGTCGGCGTCGACCGCGACGGGCGCCAGATGCGGGTCTCCGTGCACGGCGACAAGGACCCCGGCTACGGCTGCACCTCGAAGATGATCGCCGAGAGCGCGCTGTGCCTGGTGAAGGAGAAGACCGACGTCCCCGGGGGGATCTGGACCCCCGGCGCGGCCATGCAGGCTGCGCTCATCGCCCGCCTCGAGGCCAACGCCGGGATGCAGTTCAAGGTCGAGTAGACATGCTCGCCCATAGGGGGAGCTGTCCCGAAGGGACTGAGGGGTTCACGGGCGTTTCGGGCGCGACCGTAGAAGCCCTTAGTGGGTTCTCCCGAGTTTCGCGGCTCCCGAGGGCGACGCATGTTGCGGCCGAAGATTGGAGCCCGCCATGACCCTCGAAACCCTCTACCTCACCGGCGCCGTCCTGGCCTTCACGCTGCTCGCGGTGACCCTGCTCATCGTCAAGCTGTGGAGCGATGCCGCCCCCGCCGTGGCCGCAGAGGCCGAAGTCACGCCGGCGCGCCGGCCGGTCACCGACCCGGAAGAGCTGAAGAAGGCGGCGTGATCGCCGGGCCCGTTGCAGGCCATCCCTTGACCTTTGCGCAAAAAAACGGTCGATAGCGCCGCCTTTGCTGCGGCGCCGTTGCGCAAGGTCCGCGGCCATCACGTGTTCAGGAGAACGATCATGCGCGTCTACTATGACCGCGACGCCGACATTTCCCGCATCCTGGACAAGAAGATCGCGGTAGTGGGCTACGGCAGCCAGGGCCGCGCGCATGCGCTGAACCTCGTCGACTCTGGCGTGAAGAACGTCGTCGTCGCCCTGCGTCCCGGCTCGGCCACCGCCAAGAAGGTGGAGGCCGACGGGCTGAAGGTGATGAGCGTCGCCGAAGCCGCCAAATGGGCCGACGCCATCATGGTGCTGGCCCCTGACGAGCTGCAGCGCGACATCTACAACGCCGAGATCGCGCCGAACCTGAAGGACGGGGCGGCGCTGCTGTTCGCCCACGGCCTCAACATCCACTTCAACCTCATCGAGCCCAAGGCCTCGATCGACGTGCTGATGGTCGCGCCCAAGGGCCCGGGCCACACGGTGCGCGGCGAGTACCAGAAGGGCGGCGGCGTGCCCTGCCTGATCGCGGTGCACCAGAACGCCACCGGCAACGCCCTCGACTTCGGCCTGGCCTACGCCTCGGCGATCGGCGGCGGCCGCTCGGGGGTGATCGAGACCACCTTCCGCGAAGAGTGCGAGACCGACCTGTTCGGCGAGCAGGCGGTGCTGTGCGGCGGCCTCGTGGAGCTGATC
>NZ_DATAGM010000391.1:0-1896 GCF_036263695.1 Phenylobacterium sp. | reverse complement strand
TGGGGCCCGACCACCCTCTTCACCCAAGGTGAGTTCGAACCGACCACCGCGGAAGCGGCCCAACTGTCGGCGCGCGGTGTTGCGATCGAGCGCACGCCGGTGGTCGAGCTGCTGGGAGACGCGCCCAGGACAGAGGCCCTGCGGCTCGGGGACGGACGGGTGATCGCGGCCGACGCCGTATTCACGGCGCCGCGGACCCGTGTCGCCAGCCCGCTGGCCGAACAGCTCGGCTGCGCGTTCGTAGACGGCCCGACCGGCCCCTTCATCCAGGTGGACGGCGTCAAGCAGACCAGCGTCCCCGGGGTGTTCGCCGCCGGTGATGCGGCTCAGGCCATGCACAACGCGACCCTCGCCTCGGCCGCGGGCGTCCTGGCGGGCGTGTCGGCCCACCGGTCCCTGGTCATGGCCGAGGCGGGCTGTTCATAGCCGCCGCAGCCAGGACCCCGAACATGCAACCGTTCAGCGATCCGAAGCTGGTCTCCACGTACGCCGAAGACACTCCGCGAAGGGTGCCGGGCCTCGCCGACCTCCACCGCATGGCGATGCTGCTGCTGGCCGAGCGCGCGCCTGTCGGGGCGGAGTTCCTGGTGCTGGGCGCAGGCGGAGGCCTTGAATTGCGGGCGCTCGCAGAGGCCCAGCCGTCCTGGCGTTTCGTCGGCGTGGATCCGTCCGCCGAGATGCTCGAACTGGCGCGCCGGCTCCTGCGGCCCCATGGCTGCACTTCCTCTCCAAGAACGAGCGGCTGCATGTGCTGAAGCAGCTGAGGCGACGCACCCGACCCGGAGCGCCCCTGGTGGCGGCTCGCCACGGCCTTCCAATGCGCGGCGAGGCCGCGCGCTGGCTGTCCCTGTCGGCCGCCTTTGCGGATCGCTTGGAGGCCGATACGGCGCGTTCGGCCGCATCGGGAGCGCTGATGGCCGAGCGGCTGCATATCCCCCACGAGGAAGAAGTGGATCTCTTAAGGGAAGCGGGCTTCTCCGACGTCGCGCTCTTCTATGCCGGATTGTCTTTCCGGGGCTGGGTCGCCGTCGCGTGACGGCCGACTAGGCCGCCATCCTCGCTTTGAACACCCCGTCCGGCAGCCGCGCCGCGCGCGACGGGTGGATGAAGAAGTAGTCCTTCCACGGCAGGTCCGGCACCACCGTCGTCCGCTCCTCGAGCCTGTCCCCGTTCAGGGCGAACATGCGATACCCGCGCGAGCGGAAGACGTCGACGACGTCTTCGGCGCAGGCGCCGAAGCGGCCTTCGAGCATGGCGGGGTGGATCTCGACGAGGACGTGGGGCAGGTCGCGTTCGATGACGCCCTCGGCGCCCTTCAGCGCGCGCAGCTCGGCGCCTTCGATGTCCATGCGGATGAAGTCGACCTTGTTGAGGTCGTTGGCGGCGCAGTAGTCGTCGAGCGTGACGACGGGGGTGGGCTGGATCTCCGAGCCGACGTCCTGCAGGTCCGGGCGCACGGCGCCCAGGGGCCGCTCCTCGGCGACGAAGGCGTAGGCCCGGCCCATGCGGCCGGAGGTCTTCTTGGGCGTCACCAGGAGGAGCTGGCCGGGGCGGTCGGAGACGGCGGCGTGCACCGGGGTCACCCGGTCGGCGATGCCATGCCAGACGAGGCAGGTCTTCAAGACCTCGAAGGTGAAGGCCGAGGGCTCGAAAGCGTGGATGCGGGCTCTGGGGGCGACCTTGGTCATAACGTAGGAGTGGCGCCCGTCGCTGGCGCCGACGTGCAGGCACACCGGGGCGCCCGACAGCAGGTCGGCGATGTACGGCGTCTCGGGCTCGTGCTTGGCCCAGCGCAGGTTGCGGCGCCAGGCGCGGAAGGCGTGGCCGAGCACGCGGATCGACGGCATGCAGACTCCTATCGGTACGCCGCTCTTAAGCCGCCGGCCGGGTGACCGT
>NZ_DATAGM010000390.1:0-15532 GCF_036263695.1 Phenylobacterium sp. | reverse complement strand
CCGACTTGCGTCGGGATGAGCGGTGCTGAGGGTCAGCTCCAGGGCAGGCGCGGGCCGGTGCGGGTCACTGGAACGCTGGTCCCGCGGTGGCCGGAGGCGACCCGCGCCGCCGGCTTCGGCGCGGCGATCCCCGTCAGCCTCATCAGCGCCGCCACCCGGTTGTGGGTCGCCGGGTGGGTGGAGAAGAGGTTGTCGGCGCCGCGGCCGGTCAGGGGGTTGATGATGAACATGTGGGCGGTGGCCGGATTGCGCTCGGCGTCCGCGTTGACGTAGCCGCCGCGCGCGTAGGCGTCGATCTTCTGCAGGGCGGAGGCCAGCGCCTGCGGATCGCCGCTGATCTCGGCGCCGTGGCGGTCGGCCTCGTACTCGCGCCCGCGGCTGATGGCGAACTGAACCAGCGCGGCCGCCATCGGCGCGAGCAGCGCCACCACGATCGCGCCAATCAGCCCGGTGGGCCGGCCCTCCTCGTCGCGGCCGCCGAAGAAGAAGGCGAAGTTGGCGAGCGCCGAGATGGCCCCGGCGATGGTGGCGGTCACCGTCATGGTCAGCGTGTCGCGGTTCTTCACGTGCGCCAGTTCGTGGGCCATCACCCCGCGGATCTCGCGCCGGTCGAGCATCGAGAGCAGGCCGGTGGTGGCGGCCACGGCGGCGTGCTGCGGGTCGCGGCCGGTGGCGAAGGCGTTGGGCTGGGGGTTGTCTATCACATGCACCGCGGGCCGGGGCAGGCTGGCCCGGTCGGCCAGCTCGTGCACGTCGCGGACGTAATTGCGGATCAGCGGCTCGGGGTGGTGCTCGTCGACCGGCTGGGCCCGGTACATCCGCAGCACGATCTTGTCGGCGTTCCAGTAGCTGACCAGGTTCATGCCCGCCGCCAGCACGAAGGCGATGGCCATGCCGGTCGCCCCGCCGACCATGTAGCCGGCCCCCACGAAAATCGCGGTCAGGGCCGCGAGCAGCACGAACGTGCGAAGGTGGTTCTTCATCTTCCTGTTTTGCGTTCACCCGATAAGGGGCCCTATCGCCCCGCCCTTTCGAATATGGGGACCGGCGAGCCCGCGCCCAAGGCGGCCGCGCTCGCCTCGGCCCGGCTGCGCAGGCTATAAGAACCGATGACTCCAGAAGACCGCGCCCGTGAGATCGTTGGGCGCCTCACGCAAGAATACTCAGCCTCGGTCGACGCGCTCCGCACCGCCCTCAAGGCCTTCCTGCTGGCAGGCGAGCCGCCCGATCCCGAGCTGCGCCGATCCGGCGCCTTCGTCTATCCGGAGCTGAGGCTGACCTGGCCAGCGGGGCGGGAGTTCCCCAGGCTGTCGCGGGCCTACGCGCGCATCTCTGCGCCGGGGAGCTACGCCGTCACCGTCACCCGGCCGGACCTGTTCCGCGACTACCTGTGCGAACAGCTGACCCTCTTGATGCAGGACTTCGACGTCGAGCTGGACGTCGGCCGCTCGGACCAGGAGATCCCCTTCCCCTACGTGCTGGACGGCTCGGACCTGGCGCTCGCGGACGTCGGCTCGGCGGCCATAGCCCGGCACTTTCCGACCACCGAGCTCGCCTTCATCGGCGATGAGATCGCCGACGGCTACTGGCAGCAGGGCGAGCGCGAGGAGCGGCCGCTGGCCCTGTTCGACGCGCTGCGCACCGACTTCTCGCTGGCGCGCCTGGCCCACTACATGGGCACCCCCGCCGAGCACGTTCAGCAGTACGTCCTCTTCACCAACTACCACCGCTACGTGGACGAGTTCGTCCGCTGGGCGATCCGCAAACTGGAGGAGGACGGGCCCTACACAGCCCTCTCCGCCGCCGGCCGGGTGGTGGTGACCAAGCAGACGGCGAACGCCGAGCACGCCGTCTCCGAAGCGGCGTGGCGCAAGCATCAGATGCCCGGCTACCACCTGCTGGCCGAGGACGGCCGCGGCGTCTCCCTCATCAACATCGGCGTCGGCCCCTCCAACGCCAAGACGATCACCGACCACCTGGCGGTGCTGCGGCCGCAGGCCTGGATGATGATCGGCCACTGCGGCGGCCTGCGCGGCTCGCAGACCATCGGCGACTATGTGCTGGCCCACGCCTATCTGCGCGACGACCACGTGTTGGACTCGGTGCTGCCGCCGGAGATCCCCATCCCGCCGATCGCCGAGGTGCAGCAGGCGCTGAACCGGGCGGCGGAGATCGTCACCGGCGAGAGCGGCGACGTGCTCAAGCGCCGCCTGCGCACCGGCACCGTGGTGACCACCGACGACCGCAACTGGGAGCTCCGCTTCTCGCTCTCAGCCATACGCTTCAACCAGTCCCGGGCGGTGGCCATCGACATGGAGAGCGCCACCATCGCCGCCCAGGGCTATCGGTTCCGGGTGCCCTACGGAACGCTGCTATGCGTCTCCGACAAGCCGCTGCACGGGGAGATCAAGCTGCCCGGCCAGGCCAACGCCTTCTACGAGCGGGCCATCGGCCAGCACCTGCAGATCGGCCTGGCCGCCATGGACCTGCTCCGCGAGGAGGGCCACCGCCTCCACTCCCGCAAGCTGCGCAGCTTTGACGAGCCGCCGTTCCGCTAGAGGTTGCGCTTAGCGTTTGGAGCAAGGTCTGCGTGCTGTCCGAGCGCCCCATGTCCCCTTTCGACCCCAAGCGTCGAAAGAAATGCTCACGAGGCCTCTGCACGAGCCGAATTGACCCGATCGAGGATCGGAACAGGGGTCCTTTCGGAGGAGATGCGCTCCGCCATCTGTGCTGTCCGCCGCCAGAGCCACGCGGTCGCCGCTCCAGAAGCCAGACCGATGCCGGCGCCTGCCGCAACATCAGAGGGCCAGTGGGCGCCCTTGGACATGCGACTCCATCCGACGAGGCCACAGAGCGGAGCGCTGTATCGCAGGGACCCTGGGTAGATGCGCCACAGCGCAGACGCCGCCGCCACAGCTCCGGCCATGTGCCCTGAGGGAAAGGATTGCTCAGGCTTTGCCTTAGAGCCGCCTGTGTTGCGCTCGTAGCGCGCCTCATCCAGCAACACATGAGGTCGCGTGCGTGTCACCAGGCTCTTCAGGCAGCTCTTAGCGAGGTCGGCGCCCGCCACCGCAAGGCCCATCGTTAATCCCGCCTGCGTCAAGCGCGGCCGCCGCAAGACGAGCCCCGTTACCGCGAGCAGGCCGCTGAGCACATAGAGGGGCTCCTGATCGGAGAGCTTGCCGACCTTCGCCACAGCCTTGACGAGCGGCCGGTCACGGTGGGCGGCTAGGCGCCGGCCCAGCCTCAAATCGGCGCTTTCCAACTGGTCGGCCACTGGAGCTTGGACTAACTCTGATTGCGGAACCACGCGCCTCTCCAAGAGACAGCGCCACCTGGCGCAGGTGCGCTAACTCCCTGTCGACGATTGCGCTCCGCGCCCGAAATGAAACAGCCGGTCGATAGCCGCGATGGAGGAGGTCGCCGCGGCCACCTTCGGCGTGTCAGCTCAACGCAAGTGACGCGCAGCGGTCATTTGCGGCCGTTGCACGTCCCGGCCTCACCCGATCTTTGTACCGCCAGAGGCCAAACAGCACGCGTGGCGTCGATGCGGCTGGTCGAGGCCTTACTGTGGCGCAGGCTCCGCCCCTTCGTTTTCGCGGACTTCGGCGGCCGAGATGAAGGCGACGGCGGCCTCATCCAGGATCCACATGCCGACGAAGGACGGGTTCTGCGGATCCAGCTCCTCGTCGATCAGGTCGCCCTCGTAGAGGCTGACGTTGCTGTAGTCGAAGTCCAGGGACAGCTGTGTGGCCAGGCCAAGCATCTCGTCTGCCATCCGGCGCGCGTACCCGATGGCTTCGCTCTCATTCCCGAAATCGTCCGCGAGCGTATTGATCTCGGCCTCGTCGCTGCCTTGCGCCGCACTGGTGGTGACGATGGTGTAGGCGGGCATGGTGATCTCTCTTGCTTGGGAAGGCCTCACCTAGCGCGTTTGCAGGGCGAGCGGGGCACAAACTGAAAGACCGCCGTCCGCGACCTTCGCTCAGCGCCCGGACGGACGTCAGCCGCCCTGCCCCAGCGGGCGGCTGCGAGACGCGGCCAGCGCCGTCCTCTGCCGCGGTGTTTTGGGGGTGGCGGGCGCCCGGTGGCGCTATCGTTGAGAATGCACATCACGTTTGCGCCCGCCGGACCAGCAGCCGCGCATTCTATCGTCCCCTCGATTTCGCACGCCTCCCGGCACAACCTGCGCTAGCCCCGTCCGCAAACCACCCTTGTGGACATCCGCAGTGTCCGGTTGGTGCTCTGAGTACAGCCCTAGGCGGTCAGAGCCTGCTCGCAGGCTCTAATGAAGGCGTCGCGGACCTCGCGTTGGGGGGGCGGATGCGGGCCGAGGTTGGTTGCGCCATAGTTCGCGGCGATAGGCTGGCCGCTGCCAAGCGCGGCGATCAGCGCCGGCGACAGCGGAGCCTTGGCCTCGACGAACGGCAGGCCGGAGGAGACATCGGCCACAAGGGTGAAGAGCGTCTCGCCGACGCCGAGCGTGAAGCGCTCTTCGCTGCCGATCGGCTGGACGTCCGCCGCCTGCGCGACGAACTCGGCAGGGCCCCGCCGGCAGACCAGCCGCAGCCGCTCGATGCCGTCGCCGTCGCTGAACACCAGCGCCGAGCCCGCAGTGGCGGAAGCCTCGAGCCGCCAGGGACCTTCGTCGTTCGGCGCCGGCGCGGTGGTGACCTCTTCGGCAGGCGCCTGCGTGTCCTGGCGCTCGCACGAGGCGACGGCGAACGCGGCCGTCAAGGCGGCGACGAGGATCACGTTTGGCCAGGACTTCATCGCCGCCAGATCGCCCGCCGCCGGGGCAAATGCAAGCCAAGCTAAACTCGACGTTAAGCAACTTCGCGCTCTTCAGGACCTCTTCGTTGCTGTGTCGCTTTCGGTGTTTCGCATGCGTGGTTCCGTTTCCGCGAAGTTGTTGGGTGTAGCGGGGGCGGCGATCGGGCTGTTGCTGTTCGGCGCGGCGGGAGTCCTGGGCCTTCAGTCCCAGAAGACCGTGGGCGGCCTATCCGACAGCTACGGCGTGGCCATCGGGCAGTCGGCCGCCGGCGAAGTCGGCGCGCGGCTCACCAGGGTCGAGGCGGCGGCCCAGAGCATGGCCTCGGCGATCGCCAAGACTCACGAGCGGGGCGAACGGGACCGGGCCGCGGTCGTCGAGCTTCTGAAGCCGAACGCCTCGGCCTCTGACCTCGTCATGGGCAGCTGGTTCTTCTCCGCCCCCGGGGCTTGGGACGGTCGCGACTCGGAGATGGTTGGCCGCACCGACCTGGGCTCCAACAGCTCCGGGGCGTTCATGCCCTATGTGGCGCGGAGCGATGGGCGCCTTGCCATCGAACCGCCTGAGGACAGCGCCGTCTATGGCCAGGAGTTCTACGAGCTGGCCGCTAAGAGCGGCCGGCCCGCCATCACCGAGCCCTACCCGTACGAGGTCGGCGGCAAGACTGTGCTGATGACCTCCGTGGCCTTTCCGGTGGTCTCAAAAGGGCGGCTGATCGGCGTCGCCGGCCTCGACATCGCCCTCGACGACCTCGCCGCCAGCCTTGACCAGCTGAAGCCCTATGGCGACGGACGGGTCATGCTGCTGTCCGGCGACGCCAAGTGGGTGTCCCACCCGGACGAGGCGCTGAGGATGAAGCCGTATTCCGACGCGGGCTCCGAAAGCGTGCGCACCGTGCTCAGCTCTGCCAAGGAAGCCGAGATCAAGGGTGTCCGTCAGGGCGCCGACGAGCTGGCCAGGCTGCTGGTTCCGGTGCGGCTGCCGACCTTGAACGCCACCTGGGCCGTGGTGGTGGACGCGCCGGCGAAAACGGTGTCGGCGCCGGTCCGTGAGCTGCTGCTGAGCGTCGCCGTCGGAGGCGTGCTGATCCTGGCGGCGGTGCTGGGCGCGCTCTACGCCGCCGTCCGGATGCTGGTGCAGCGCCCGCTGACCCGCGCCACCAGTGCGGTGGATCGGCTCAGCTCCGGGGACTACGAGACGCAGGTGCCCGGAGCCGACGGCCAGGACGAGCTGGGCGTCATCGCCCGCGCGCTCGAGACGTTGCGCCACGAGCTCGCCGATGCACGGCGGCTGCGCGAGCAGCAGGAGCGGCTGCGCGCCGAGTCTGAGGCCGAGCGCACCGAAAACGCCCGCTCGCGGGAGGCGGCGGCGAAGGAGCTGGAGATGGTGGTGGATGTTCTTGCATCCGGCCTGTCCAGCGTTTCCCAGGGGGACCTGACGGTCCGGGTGCGAACCGAGGTGCCGTCCGCCTACCGCAAGCTGAAGGACGACTTCAACGCCGCCTTGGACAAGCTGCAGCAGGCGATGACCGTCGTCGCGGGCAAGACGGAGACTATCACGTCGGGCGCGGGCGAGATCAGCCAGGCGGCGGACAACCTGTCCAAGCGGACGGAACAGCAGGCCGCCAGCCTGGAGGAAACGGCGGCGGCCCTCGACCAGATCACCGCCACGGTGCAGCGCACCGCGGAGAATGCGGGCCAGGCCCGGGGCCTGGTCGCCGAGGCGCGCTCGACCGCCGAGATCAGCGGAGACGTGGTCTCGAAGGCGGTGGCGGCGATGGGCGAGATCGAGGGCTCGGCCAGCGAGATCGGGAAGATCATCTCGGTGATCGACGAGATCGCCTTCCAGACCAACCTGCTGGCATTGAACGCCGGCGTGGAGGCTGCGCGGGCTGGCGAGGCCGGCAAGGGCTTCGCCGTCGTCGCTTCCGAGGTGCGCGCTCTGGCGCAACGGTCGGCCGAGGCGGCCAAGGAGATCAAGACGCTGATCTCCACCTCGTCGACGCAGGTGGAGGCCGGGGTCGAGTTGGTGGCTAGGACGCGCACCGCGCTGGACGAGATTGCCGGTCAGGTCGGGCGTATCAGCCATTTGATGACCGAGATCGCGACATCGGCGCAGGAGCAGGCGGTCGGCTTGGCGCAGGTGAACGGGGCCGTGAACCAGATGGACCAGATGACGCAGCAGAACGCGGCGATGGTCGAGGAGTCCACCGCCGCGAGCCGCGCGCTGGCTCAGGAGGCTGTCGAGCTGCGGCGGCTCATGGGCCAGTTCACACTCGAGGAGGGCGCCTCCCCCGCGTCCAAGGCTTCGCCGGCCCGGCAGCAGCAGGAGCGGTTGGCGCGCGCATTCGGATAACCTTGAGCCAAGAGCGCCGATGGGCTTCCATGGCCGCAGCGTCCGTCGCGAGGGAAGCGCAATGCTCTACGCCATACTGGCCTATCATGAGGAACACGTCGTTCAGTCCTGGAGCGCCGATGAGGATTCCGCGCTCATGGACGACCTCCTGAAGGTCAACGACCGCCTCGTCGCGGACGGCAAGCTCGGGCCCGCGGCGCGCCTCGGCGCCACGGCCGATGCGGTCACCCTTCGCGGCCCTGGGAAGGGCGTGGTTCTGGACGGGCCATTCGCCGAGACCAAGGAGCAGCTGCTGGGCCTCTACGTCGTCGAGGCGGCGAGCCGCGGTGAGGCGGTCGAGATGGCGCGGGAGCTGCGCAAGGCCAACCCGACGGCCGTCTACGAAATCCGGCCCATCCTGCTCTACCTGCCGGGCGCAGCGTTCCCCGTCTCAGAGGTTGCGGCGGCGGAGCCGGCGTAGAGCGTCCCGATCCCCTTTCGTTCCGCCGGGACTCGGCTTAGATCGGCGCATGGACCGGCACATCGACTTCGACGGCATCGAGAACTTCCGCGACTTCGGCGGCTACGCCACCCGCTGCGGGCGGGGCGTGAAGCGCCAGAGGCTGTTCCGATCGGCCCACCACGCGGCCGCCACCGAGGCGGACCTCGCCAGGCTCACGGACCTCGGCATCGAGGTGGTGGTGGACCTGCGCCGGCCCTCCGAGCGGCGGCGCGAGCCGTGCCGGCATGAGACTTTCGCCCGCCAGGTGATCGCATCCGACCTCGACGATCACGACGCCTGGGTGGAGAACGCCCGCGCCGGCGAGCTGGACGCGGAGTGGTTCCGCAACGACTGCCGCCACTTCTACGCGCTAACGCCCTTCGAGGGCCGGCACGTGGAGCTGTTCTCCCGCTGGTTCCATGCCCTGGCGCAGGCGGAAGGAGCGGTGCTGGTCCACTGCGCGGCGGGCAAGGACCGCACCGGCATGATCTGCGCGCTGACGCACCACATCTGCGGCGTGCACGAGGACGACATCGTCGCCGACTATCTGCTGACCAACGAGGAGAGCCGGATCACCCGACGGATGGCCTCGCTCGGGGACTTCCTCGAGCAGAACCTCGGCCGCCGGCCCGCCGACGAGGCGCTGCGGGTGGGCGTTTCGGTCGCGCCGGAATACCTGCACATCGCCTTCGACCGCATGGCAGAGGAATGCGGCTCCATCGACGGCTATCTGACCGAGGTGCTGGGCGTCGACGCCGGGCTGCGGGAGAAGATCGCGGCGAAGGTCCTGGGCTGATCCTGGAACGAGCAGCGCCCGCCGCAGGCCTCACCGCGACGGGCGCTTATCAGGGACGGACCCTCCGAAGAGATCCTGTGGATTAATTTGCGCTGGGCCGGGATTTTCCACTAATCACCCCGCCGTGACGCACGCAAACGTGACGCGCCGGCGCCCAGAGGCGCCGCAGGAGGGGTGATGCAGAGTTTCCAGCCGCCGCGCCGGATCCTGATGGGGCCGGGCCCGTCCGACGTCAGCCCGCGGGTGCTGGCCGCCCTGTCGCGGCCGACCATCGGCCATCTGGACCCCGACTTCCAGGGGCTGATGGAGGAGATCAAATCCGCCCTGCAGCGGCTGATGGGCGCCCCCGACCACGCCTGCATCCCGCTGCCCGCGCCCGGCACCGCCGGCATGGAGGCGGCGATCATGAACCTGCTGGAGCCGGGCGACCGGGCGGTGATCTGCGTCAACGGCGCCTTCGGCGGCCGGATGGCCGACATGGCCGGCCGGGCGGGCGCCGAGGTCGTGACCGTCGACGACCAATGGGGCCAGCCGGTCGACCTGGCCAAGGTCGAGGAGGCGCTGAAAGCCGCGCCCACCAAGGTGCTGGCCTTCGTCCATGCGGAGACCTCCACCGGCGCGCGCAGCGACGCGGCGGCGCTGTGCCGGCTGGCGCGCGAGAACGGCGCCCTCTCCATCGTCGACTGCGTGACCTCCCTGGGCGGCATCCCGGTGGACGCCGCGGCCTGGGACGCTGACGCGATCTATTCCGGCACCCAGAAGTGCCTTTCCGCCCCGCCGGGTCTGTCGCCCTTCGCCCTCTCGAAGCGGGCTCAGGCGGCGATCGCCTCGCGCAAGGAAAAGCCCCGCAACTGGCTCTGCGACTTCGGCCTCCTGATGAGCTACTGGGGCGGCGAGGGCGGCCGGACCTATCACCACACCGCCCCGATCAACGCCCTTTACGGGCTGCACGAGGCGTTGGTGGTGCTGTTCGAGGAAGGCCAGCAGGCGGCCTGCGTCCGCCACGCACGGATGCACGAGGCGCTGGTCGCGGGGCTCGAGGCGGCGGGCTTGAAACTGTTGGTCGACCCGGCCCACAGGCTGCCGCAGCTCAACGCCGTGTTGGTTCCGGACGGGATCGACGAGGCGGCCGTCCGCACTCACGTCCTCAAGGGCTGGGACCTGGAGATCGGCGCCGGCCTCGGCCCGCTGAAGGGCAAGGTCTGGCGGATCGGCCTGATGGGCGCGTCGGCCACCCCCTGGCACGTGCGCCTGTGCCTGACCGCGCTCTGCGAGGCGCTGGCGGCGCAGGGGTACAAGGTGAACGCCACAGAGGTGCTCGCCGCCGCCGACGCGAAGCTGGCCGGCTAGCTCGACAGCCGCCCGGCGAGCGACCACTATCCCCCGATGAGGCCGCCGCCAGAGCGGCCGACGGGGGAGGCGAGACGTGACCGAATCCACAGCCGTGGAGTCCCACGGCCCGGCCGCGGTGGTCGATCCGCCGGCCGCGGCCGAACTGGGCGGCGATGCGCCTCTGAACCGTGGGGCGCTGGCCTGGTCGCTGTTCGAGGGCGCCCGCAACCCCTACGTCATCCTGATCACCATCTACATCTTCATGCCCTACGTGGCGTCGACCCTGGTGGGCGACCCGGTGCGCGGGCAGGAGATCGTCTCGCGCTGGAGCCAGTACTCCGGCTGGGCGGTGATGGCGACGGCGCCGCTGCTGGGCGCGGCCGTGGACCGGATCGGGCGCCGCAAGCCGCTGCTCGCGCCGATCGTCATCCTGATGATCCCGATGATCTGGGCCCTGTGGTGGGCGACGCCTGGCGGGCTTTCGGTGACCTGGGTGATGGCGCTGACCACGATCATCGGCCTGCTGTTCGCCTACACCGAGGTGCTGCACAACTCGCTGCTGGTGCGGGCGGCTGGGCTCTCCGGCGCGCACAAGGCCTCGGGCCTGGCGCTGGCGCTGGGCAACGCCTTTGCGCTGTTGGCGCTCGGCTTCACCGCCTGGGCCTTCGCCCTGCCGGGCAAGGTCGACTGGGGCTTCGTACCCTCGGCCCCGCTGTTCGGCCTCGATCCCGCGGCGCACGAGCCGGAGCGGATCGTCGCCCCCATGGCGGCCGCCATGTTCGCGCTCGGCGCCCTGCCGCTGTTCCTGTTCACGCCGGATGCGCCGAAGACGGGCGTGCCGTTCCTGCGGGCGCTCGCCGACGGGGCGCGGGACCTCTGGCGGATGGTCTCGACGGTCAAGGCGCACAAGGACGCCGCCGTCTTCCTGCTGGCCCGAATGTTCTACGTCGACGGCATGACCGCGATCCTGATCTACGCCGGCATCTATGCGGCGGGAGTGATGGGCTGGGGGCCGCTGGAGATGCTGGTGTTCGGTCTCGTCCTGACCGTGCTGGCGGTGCTGGGCGGCTTCGTCGGCCGTTGGCTGGACGCCGGGCTCGGTCCCCGGCGCGCGGTGCTGGTGGAGATTGGCATGTCGGTGCTGGGCGTCATCGCCTTCATCGGCATGGCGCCGGCCCGGATCCTCTACTTCTGGAGCTTCGATGCGGCCGCGCACCCGCCGCTGTGGGACGGGCCGGTGTTCCGCACCCTGCCGGAGCTGATCTTCATCCTGATCGGCTTCTCCAACGCGGTGTTCATCACCGCTCACTACGCCTCCAGCCGTACCCTGCTGACCCGCCTGACCCCGCCGGAGCAGACCGGCGCCTTCTTCGGCGTCTACGCACTGTCCGGCACGGCGACGATCTGGTTGGGCTCGTTCCTGGTGAACCAGGGCACCCGCATCTTCGGCACGCAGCAGGGCGGATTCGCGACCATCATCCTGCTGCTGGCGGCCGGTTTCGTCGGCCTCTTCTTCGTCAGAGGCGGCGATCGGGCCCGCTGAGCCTTCCGCCGAGCCCCGCCGGGGGCTATTGCCCCGCCATGCGCTGCACGGTCCTGCTCGACGCGCCCTGGCGCGAGCCCCTCGAGGCGCTCTCCGCCTTCGCGGACGAGCCCTGGGCGGTCGGCCTCGTCTCGGGCGGCGCGGGGCCCCAGGCGCGCTGGTCCTACCTGGCCCGCGAGCCGGACGCGACGCTGGTCGTCGGCCCGGGTGATCCGATCGAGCCGTTCGAAGCGCTACGAGACCTGTTGGGCGAGCCCGCGCCCGCAGCGCCGGAAGGCCCGCCGTTCCAGGGCGGCCTGATGGGCCTGGCCGGCTACGAGCTCGGGGCTCGAGTGGAGCCCCTGGCGCTGGCCCGCAAACCCGGCTGGCCGGACCTCGCGGCCGCCCGTTATCCGGCGGTGCTGGCGTTCGACCACGTGGACAGGAGGGTCGTCGCCGTCGGCCGGGGCGAGGCGCCCGCCGAGGCCGAGATGCGCGCCCAGGCGGCGATCGGCTGGTTCGAGGCGCCGCGAGTCGCCCCGTACCGCGGCCCTCTCACGTCGGGCCTGACCGCCTCCAGCGGCCAAGGCCACGAGGCGGTGGTCGCCGACGTGGTGCGGCGGGTGCAGGCGGGTGAGATCTTCCAGGCCAATGTCGCCCGCAGTTGGACGGGCGGGCTTCGGCCCGGCGCGCGGCCCTTCGACCTGTTGGTCCGGCTGGCCTCACAGAGCCCCGCGCCATTTGCGGCCTATCTGCGCCTGCCGGGGCTGGCGGTGGTGTCCAATTCGCCGGAGCGGTTCCTGCGGCTGCAGGGCCGGCGGGCCGAAAGCCGGCCGATCAAGGGCACGCGTCCGCGCGGCCGCACCCCGTGCGAGGACGCCGAGTTCGCCGCCGAGCTCATCGCCAGCGCCAAGGACCGCGCCGAGAACCTGATGATCGTCGATCTGATGCGAAACGACCTGGCGCGGGTGGCGACGCCCGGCAGCGTCCGCGTCCCGGACCTGTTCGCGGTGGAGAGCTTCGCCAACGTCCACCACCTGGTCTCCACCGTCACCGCCGAGCTGGCGCCCGGCCGCGCCGCGCCGGACCTGCTGCGGGCCGCTTTTCCGCCGGGTTCGGTGACCGGCGCGCCCAAGGTGCAGGCGATGAAGGTGATCGCCGCCCACGAGCTGCCGCGCGGCCCCTACTGCGGCTCGCTGTTCTGGATGGGCTTCGACGGGGCGATGGACTCCAGCGTCCTGATCCGCACCGCCGCGCTTGAGGAGACCGCCCGCGGCTGGGCTGTCGAGGCGCGGGCCGGCGGCGGCGTGGTCGCCGATTCAGAGCCCGGAGCCGAGCGGCGCGAGACCGAGGCGAAGATCGCCGCCCTGGCGCGGGCGCTCTGCGGGGCGGGCCCGTGATCCCGCCAGACGACCGCGGCCTGACGCTCGGCGACGGGCTCTTCGAGACGGTGCTGGCCCAGGCGGGCCAACTGGTCGACTGGCAGGCGCACCTGCACCGGATGGCGGCGGGCTGCGAGGTTTTGGGCTTGCCGGCTGCGGAGCCGCAGGAGGCGGAGCGTCTGGCGCGTGAGGCCCTGGCTGCGGCCGGTCTGGACCAGGCCCGCGCGGCCGTGCGCCTGACGCTGACCGCCGGCTCGGGCGGGCGCGGGCTGGACCGTCCGGACCCCGTCCGCAGCCGGATGTTCGCGATCGCCGCCCCGGCGCCGGCGCCCTTAGGCCCCGCCCGGTTGATCACCGCCAAAGTGCGCCGCAACGCCGACTCGCCGGCCTCGCGCCTGAAGGCGCTCGCCTATCTCGACAATGTGCTGGCCAGGCAGGAGGCGCGGGCGGCCGGGGCCGACGAGGCGGTGATGGTCAACACACGCGGCGAGCTCGCCTGCGCGGCGGCGGCCAACCTGTTCTGGATCCGCGACGGTCGGATCGAGACGCCGGACCTGGCCTGCGGGGTGCTGGCCGGGGTGATGCGAGCTCGGGTGCTGGCCGCGGCGGCGGCGCTCGGCGAGCCCGTCGCCAAAGTGCGGGCGACCGAGGCGGCGCTGGAAGCGGCGCAGGCCGTGTTCCTGACCAATAGCCTGATCGGCCTTCGGCCGGTCGCGGCCTGGAACGGGCGCAGCTTCGGGCCGTCGGCCCTGGTGGACCGGCTGGCCGCGCTGGTCGCAGCCTAGTCGCAGTCGGTGCAGGCCACCTGGGCGGCCTGGCGGGGCCGCAGGAAGAACCGCTGCTTGAAGGTCATGGTTTCGTCGATGACGTAGCCGATCACCGGCGTGTGCTTGTACTCGACCTCGGCCAGGATCAGGCCTTCGTTTTCGCCGAGCAGGTCCTCCGGCAGGTTCTCGACGCTCGATCCCTTGGTGCGGATGGAGAAGCCGCTGGTGGCGCGGCTCCAGTCTACGGTGACCTCGCCGTCCTCGTCGGAGACCACGCTGCTGATCCTCACCTTCAGGTCGGCGGGCGCGGCCGGGAAGGGCTCCATGATCGTCGGGCCGGTGGCCAGCACCTGGTCCAGCGTCGCCTCGTCGGTCTGGGCGTCCTGGGCCACCAGGTCGGCGGCCATCGAGGCCAGGTGGCTCGACCGCCGCTCGGCCATCAGGCCCATCGTCAGCTCGGCCAGGCCGAAATAGAGGGCGATCATCAGCGGCGCGATGAGCGCGAACTCCACCGCCGCTACGCCCCGCCGGTCGCGGGTGAAGGAAGTAAGACGGCGCATCATGTCGCGCACACGTCCGCCGGCTGGTCGCCCGGGTAGGGCTCGTTCTTGAAGGCCGTGCTGCTCTGGATCAGGCGGGCGCCGTCGGCGGCGGTCGCCATGCTCGGCCGCAGCAGCGGCGTGAAGATCTTCCAGCGGATGGAGGTGCGCACCAGGACCACCTGGCCCGGCCCGCCCGCCTCGAAGCAGGCCTCGTCCGGATCATACGCCGGCGGGTTCAGCATGGCCGGCAGGCTGGCGTAGGCGCGCACGTCGACGTCCAGCTGGGCCGCGCACGTGTTTCCTATCCAGGCCAGCCCCTCGCAGACCAGCTCCTCGAAGTCCGCGGAGCTGACGCCGCCGCCTTCCTGGAACTCGCCGGTGCGGATCTGGCGGGAGGCTTCCTGCGTCGCGTGTTCGAGGGTGGTCGAGACCAGGAACACAAGGCCGAGCTCCAGTATGCCCATCAGCAGCAGGAAGAACGGCGTGGCGATCAGCGCGAACTCGACCGCGGTCGCGCCGTCCCGGGCGCGGGCGAGGCGCCGGATCTGGGTTGCGATGCGGGCGAAGCTGGCGGCCATTGGGTCCTTGCCGGCGTGCGGAAGCGTGGCCGGCAGGCTAGCCGAACGCGGCTAAGCGACCGTTAAGTGCGCCGGCTAGGGTGCGGCGAGGGGCGGCTGGGACTGAGCCGGGGCGGCGGAAGAAGCGTCTTCGTCCTTGCGAACCGCGACTTCGCAGTCGGGCGCGCAGGCGTAGTTGCGCTGCTCCGGCCCCCGGTAGAGCGAGACGTGGCCCTTCACTGGCGCACTGACCACCAGGTTCCGGTCGAAGATGGTGCGGCCGGCGGTGTCGACCACCAGCAGGTGGGTCATCCCATAGGCCTTGCCCAGGACCACCAGGTTGCGGGTGTCCAGCATGGTCACGTCGGCCACGTCCGGATTGGCCAGCAGCACGTCGCGGGCCGGGCTCGGCAGCCGGATCCGGGTGCTGTGATCGAGCTCGATCCGCATGGTCTCGGCCGCCGCGGGGGCGGCGAGAACCAGGGCGGCGAAGGCGGCGAGCATCAGGCGCATGTGGGCGGCTCCAACGGTAGAGCGGCAGATTCCGCCGGGAATGGTCAATAAAGCCTAAACCGACCGGCCCTCACGTGCGCGAGAGTCTTAAATGTCGAAGGCGCGATTCTGGCCCGTTTCCGGCGCACGGTTAACGAACATCAATAGTAAATTCGCGTAAACCAAAAGAAAAATTTGGGCAACTAATCGCTTTTACTGGGAATTAAGCGCGATCCGCGAAAGTGGGCTGGTAATCAGGGGCGAGCAGGTCAAGGCCTGGTCCCTCAACACCTGCTCGCAGAAGGAGAGAGAGCAATGTCGAAGTTCGTTTCGCGCTTCATGAAGGACGAGTCCGGCGCCACCGCCATCGAGTATGGCCTGATCGCCGCCCTCATCGCCGTCGTTCTGATCGGCGTTCTGACCCTGCTGGGTGGCAACCTGAACACCAAGTTCAAGACCGTCGCCGACGCTCTGAAGTAAGTTGATGCGCCGCCGCGCGACGCGCGGCGGCGCTTCTTTTTGCTCGGTGTGCGTG
>NZ_DATAGM010000389.1:0-6260 GCF_036263695.1 Phenylobacterium sp. | reverse complement strand
CGATCGAGCGGTTCTCCGGCGTCGAGGTGCTGAAGGGCTCCGGCCAGATCGTCTTCGGACCTCATACCGTGGGCGGCGTCGTAAACTATCTGACGCCTCGGCCGCCGGCGGAGGCGCAGGGGCGGCTGATCGTGCGGGCCGGCGAGCGCGATACCCAGGAAGTGGTGCTGCAGGCGGGAGACACCTTCGGCCCCCTAGGCCTGTTCGGAGGGTTCGCCGCGCGGCACAGCGCCGGCGTGCGCGCCAACCACGACCTGAACTACGCGGACCTGTTCCTGAAGGCGGTCTACGCGCTCAATCCAGATCACGAACTGACGCTCAAGCTCACCAGCTATCACGAGGACAGCCGGGTCAGCTATTCGGGCCTCACCCAGGCGGAGTTCCTGGCCGACCCGCGGGGCAACCCCTTCCAGAACGATTCCTTCGAGCTGTCGCGCCACGGCGGCTCGCTGGCCCACGGCTGGCGTATCAGCGACCGGGCCCAGCTGACCACGGTCGCCTATGCGGCCACGTTCGAGCGCGACTGGTGGCGCCAGTCCTCCAACTCCGGACAACGGCCGAACGACGCCTCGGACCCCGCCTGCGGGGGCATGGCCAACGTCAACACCACCTGCGGCAACGAGGGCCGTCTGCGGCAGTACTACATGTTCGGCCTGGAGAGCCGATTGAACCTGGAGTGGGGCGGCGAGGCGTTTGCAGGCCAGCTCACCGCCGGCGCTCGCGCCCACGCTGAGAACCAGGAGCGTTTCCAGTTCAACGGCGATCGTCCGACCTCGCGCACCCCGGGGACCAGCGTCAACGCGGGGGTGAGGGAGCAGAACGTGCGCGAGGCCAGGGCTTTCGCCGCCTTCGTGCAGAACACCTTCGACTTCGGCGCTCTGGCGGTGACGCCGGGGGTTAGGTTCGAGACGATCGAGTTCGACCGGTCGAACAAGCTGACTGGGAGGCGCGGGTCGGAGCAGGTCAGCGAGTGGATTCCGGGACTGGGCGTCTCCTGGACCGTGAACCCGGAGTGGACGGTGTTCGGCGGCGTCCATCGCGGCTTCTCGCCTCCAAGGGTCGAGGACGTCGTGACCGACGCCGGCGGCTCGGTCGAACTGGACGCCGAGCGGAGCATCAACTGGGAGCTTGGGACCCGGGGCCGGCCTGCGCCGGGATGGCGGCTCGAACTCACCGGCTTCCGCATGGACTTCGAGAACCAGATCATCCCCGCCTCTCTGGCCGGGGGTGTCGGCGCCACCGTCACCAGCGCGGGTGAAACCGTGCACCAGGGGATCGAGGGCGCGATCAACTTCTCCTCCAAGGAAGCCTTGGGCACGTCCATCGACTGGTACGCCGACGCGACCCTCACCTGGGTGGGGACGGCGGAGTTCCGTGGGCGGCGCTTTTCCAGCGTCAACAACGCCCGGCCCGTGACCGGAAACCGGCTGCCTTACGCGCCCGAGTGGGTGGGCCGCTTTGCTGCGGGATTCGACACCGGCCAGATCCAGGCCGAACTCGAGGCGGTCTACACAGGCGAGATGTTCGCCGACGACCTGAACACCGTCGCGCCCAGCGCGAACGGCCAGCAGGGGCTTATCGCCGACGCCTGGCAGTGGAACCTGGCGGCGTCCTGGCGAGTGCCGAACACGCCGGTGAAGCTGATGGCTTCCCTCCGCAACCTGGCCGACGAGACCTTCATCGTCGACCGTTCGCGGGGCATTCTCGTCAACGAGCCGCGGATGGCCCAGGTGGGCTTCCAGCTCGACTTCTGAGTCGACGAGACCCGACCTCCGGGATTACCCGCGCCGGCCGCCCCGCCGTTGCGGACGGCTCTCCGCCCGCCGGCGCACGCCGAGCCGTGGGCGCGCGGCGGACTTGTCGGCCGCCATCGGCTCGCTGAGCATCTCGAACAACAGCCCGCCTGTGATCGGGGTGGCCTCACGCAGCCGCACCTCGACGCTCATGCCCAACGGCCAGCGCTGGCCCGTGCGCTCCCCGACCAGGGCATGGGAGCGGTCGTCGTGGATGAAGTACTCCCCGCCGAGGCTGGAGACGGGGACGAGGCCGTCGGCCCCGGTCTCGGCCAGCCGCACGAACAGCCCGAATCGGGTGACGCCGGTGATCCGGCCCTGGAACTCCGCTCCGACACGGTCCGAGAGGAAGGCGGCGACGTAGCGGTCGGTGGCGTCACGCTCGGCGGCCATGGCCCGGCGCTCCGCGTAGGTGATCCGCTCGGCGGTGTCCTTGAGCTCGGCGATGTCGCGGTCGGTGATGCCGTCGTCGCCGAGGCCCAGCGCCCTGACCAGGGCCCGGTGGACGATCAGGTCGGCGTAGCGGCGGATGGGCGAGGTGAAGTGCGCGTAGCGGTCGAGGTTGAGCCCGTAGTGGCCGATGTTCTCCGAGGAATAGTGCGCCTGCATCTGGGTGCGCAGGACCACCTCGTTGACGATCTCGGCGTGCGGGCCGCCGCGGGTCTGCTCCAGCAGCCGGTTGAAGCGCTCAGTGCGCGGCTGCTCGCCTTTGGTCCAGGCGATGCCGATGGTGCCGAGGAATTCCGTAAGCGACAGCAGCTTCTCCTGGCTGGGCGCGTCGTGCACCCGGTAGATCAGCGGCGTCTTCTTCGCCTCCAGGGTCTCGGCCGCGCAGACGTTGGCCTGGATCATCATCTCCTCGATCAGCCGGTGGGCTTCGAGCGAGACGCGTGGGGTGATGGACTCCACCTCGCCCTCGGCGCTGATGACAATCTTCCGCTCCAGGCTCTCGATGGCCAGCGGCGCGCGCTTCTCGCGGCCGATCAGCATGGTCCGGTAGGCGGCCCACAGGGGCCTCAGGATCGGCTCCAGCAGGGGAGCGGTCTTGTCGTCGGGCCAGCCGTCGACGGCCGCCTGGGCCTGCTCGTAGGAGAGCTTGGCGGCCGAGCGCATCAGGCCGCGGACGAACTTGTGCGAGCGTTTCCGGCCCGTCTTGTCGAACACCATCCGCACGGCCAGGCAGGCGCGGTTCTCGCCCTGACGCAGGGAGCAGAGTCCGGCCGACAGCCGCTCGGGCAGCATCGGCTCCACCCGGTCGGGGAAGTAGACGGAGTTGCCCTTCTCGCGCGCCTCGCGGTCCAGCGCCGACCCGGAGCGGACGTAGGCGGCGACGTCGGCGATGGCCACCCAGACGATCCAGCCGCCCTCGTTCTTGGGATCGGTGTCCGGCTCGGCGTAGACGGCGTCGTCGTGGTCGCGCGCGTCGGCCGGGTCAATGGTGATCAGCGGCACATCCCGCAGGTCCTCGCGGCCGGCGAGGGTGGGGGCCTGCGCGGCCTCCGCCTCGGCCTGAGCTTCGGTCGAGAACCCGGTCGGAATGCCGTGGGTGTGGATGGCGATCAGCGAGGCGGCCCGGGGCTGGTCCTCGCGGCCGACCACCTCCAGCAGCTTGCCGCGCTTGGGCCCGTAGCGGCTTTCGCCGCCGGTGACCTGGGCGAGCACCAGGTCGCCGTCCTCCAGGTCATCGACACCGGTGAGCAGCAGGGTCTCCTTGGACTTGCGGTCCACGGGCTCGACGCGGACCTCGCGCCGGGACTTGCGGATCACGCCCAGCACCCGGTGGGCGCTCTGGCCGAGCCGCTTGATCATCCGGGCCTCGACCTCGCCGGTCTCCAGCCGCTCGAAGCGGACCAGGAGCCGGTCGCCCAGGCCGGGGGCGCCGGCCACCGCCTCGCGCCGGTCGGGGGCCAGCCGCACCAGCGGGGCGTCCTCGGCCTTGGTCAGCTTGACCAGCAGGTCGCCGTCGGGGTCGCGCTCGACCACATCGGCGACGCCGACCGGGGGCAGGGCGCCCACTTCCGAGAAGCCGCGGCGCCCGCGGCGGCCGAGGACATTGTCCTCTTCGAGCTGGCGCATCAGCTCGCGCAGCGCCCGGCGGTCGGCGCCCTTGAGGCCGAACGCCTTGGCGATCTCGCTGCGGTTCACCTCGCCGGTGTCGCGGATGAACTTGAGCAGGGTGTCGCGGTCGGGGAGCCCCTGGGCCGGGCGTTCGGCTTCGCGGCGCCCCGGCCGGGCGGTCTTGGGTCTGGCCATGGTGTTAAGTAACGCGAAAACCCGCTACCCGGCGCCGAAAAGCGGCGCCGGAGGGCGAGACCTTGCGGCGGCGCGCGGCCGAACCAAAATCCTCGAGGGTTCAGTTGGAGCCAGGGAGGCCACGATGCTTGGTCACAACCTCTCGCGCGCCCGGCCGACTCTTCCCGGGACCTCGTCGCCCGCCGACGGTCCCGTGCCGCTGGCGCGCATCCGCCAGGAGACGCCGTCCGCCACCGAGTCGGCGCCCCAGGCTGGCGCCTGGGTGCTGGAGTTCGAGCCCGTCGCGCCCAGCCGGCTCGATCCTCTCACCGGTTGGACCGTCACGACCGATCCGTTCTCGCAGATCCGCATGCGGTTCCCAGACATGCAGAGCGCCATCGCCTTCGCCGAGCGAAAGGGGTGGACCTATGTGGTCGCCGAGGGGGGCGCCCGCCGCATGACGCCAAAGCGGCCGCCGAGTGCGGCGCACGTCCCATGGGATCGGATCTGGCGGCGGCCGGCGGCCGAGGCGAGCGAGGGGGGCTAGCCTGGCCCTGAATGGCTCCCGGGCCGCACTTTTCTGCGCTGGTTGGATCGATTGGATGTCCCCCGCGGTTGCAGATCGGTGCTTCTCGAGACGCAACATGGCCGCGGGCGTTCTCCCCAATCTGCGGACGAAATCCGCAGCCGGTTCGCGGCCGCGCTCGCCCGCTTCGACCCCGGCGCGCCGATCCTGGTCCTGGCCCACAACGACGCCGATGGGCTCTGCGGCGCGGCCATCCTGCTGCGGGCGCTGGCCCGCGCGGGGAGGCCCGCGCAGTCCCGGCTGGTGGGGCGCGGCGAGAACGCCTCGTCGGAAGCGATGCGGATGGAGCTGGAGTCCCGGCGCATCGGCGGGCTGATCGCGGTGGATCTGGCGGTCGGCGCCGGAGAGTTGGCGGCCGGAGTGCCCGCCGTGGTGATCGACCACCATGCTCCGAGGGGCCTGCCCGCCGCCGAGGTGATCACCGGCTGGGGGATGGACCCGGTTCCCACCTCGAGCCTGCTGGCCTGGCGGGCCGCCGGCGCCCTGGCCGACGTGGACGACCTCCTCTGGCTGGCGGCGCTCGGCCTGGTCGGGGACATGGCCGAGGCGAGCGGATTTGCCGAAATGGACGATGCCCGGCGGCGCTATTCCATCACGGCGCTGCGAACGGCGACCACCTTGATCAACGCGCCCCGCCGCGCCGCGGCCGGGGACGCCAGTCCGGCCCTGGCGCTGCTGCTCAGATGCGGGGGGCCAAGGGAGATCATCAGCGGCGAGCACCCTGAAACGGCGCAGCTAGTCGCCGCAAAGGCCGAGGTCGCCGACGAGCTGGCCCGCGCCCGAAAGGTCGCGCCGAAGGTGAGGGGCCATGTGGCGCTGATCCGCTTCGCATCGCCCTGCCAGATCCACCCGCTGATCGCCCAGGCCTGGCGCGGGCGGCTGAAGGGCCAGATCGTCATGGCGGCGAACACCGGCTTTCGGCCCGGCTGGGTCCACTTCGCGGTTCGCACCGCCCGCGACCTGGACCTGCTCGCCTTTCTCGCCGAGCGCGCACCCCCGGGCGCCGACGAGAACTACGGCTCCGGCCATCGCCAGGCGACAGGCGGCGCGCTGCGCCCGTCCGACTGGAACGCCTTCGTTCGCGGCCTGGGCTTCGATCCCGAAGACGAGGTTCCCCAATGAGCGATCGGCCGCTGAGGATCGGCTTTCCCGTCAAGGTCATGGGCAAGCCCCTGAAGAGCAACGATGCGCGACGATGGCAGAACAGGCCGCACCTGAAGGTTTCCCTGGAATACGTGGACCAGATCCTCGACTACCTGGCGGCCAAGCGGATCGACATGTACCGCCTCTCGTCGGACCTGGCGCCGTACGCCACCCATCCGGACATGCCGCAGTTCCACGGGATGGTGGCCGAGAGCGACGCCGAGTTGCGGGCGATCGGGCGCAAGGCGCGTGACCTGGATGTCCGGCTGTCCTTCCACCCCTCGCAATTCGTCATCCTCAACAGCGCCGATCCGGTCCTGACCCAGAAAAGCATCTGGGATCTGACCTCGCAGGCGGAGATGCTGGACCTGATGGAACTAGGTCCCGAGGCGGTGATGGTGGTCCACGTCGGCGGCGTCTACGGCGACCACCAGGAGAGCCGCGCCAGGTGGGCCCGCAACTACGAGACGCTGCCTGAGCCGGTTCGCCGGCGGATAGTGCTGGAG
>NZ_DATAGM010000388.1:0-4547 GCF_036263695.1 Phenylobacterium sp. | reverse complement strand
CGGATCGAAACGGTCTCCTTCGTCAATCCGCGGCGGGTGCCGCAGATGGCCGGCGCCGAGGAGATCATGGCGGACCTTTCGCCCAGCAACGCGGTCTCCCGCATCGGCCTCGTCCTCAACATGCGCGGCTGGGAACGCTGCGTGGCGGCCGGCTGCGACGAAGCCAATGTGGTGGTCTGCGCCACCGATGGCTTCGGGATTCGCAACCAGGGCGCCTCCACCGCCGAGCAGATGCAGGCCCTGGCCGACATCGTCGGGCGGCGGAGTGCCGAAGGCGGGCCGCCGATCACCACGACCATCTCCGTCGCCTTCGGCTGCCCGTTCGACGGCGAGGTCCCGGAGGACCAGGTCGTCGCGCTGGTCCGCGAAGCGGGCGCGCTGGGCATCCCGGAGATCGCGCTGGCCGACACCATCGGGGTCGCAGATCCCTGGATGGTCCGCCGCCGCATCGAAGCGGCCCGCAAGGCCGCGCCCGACGCGCGGCTGCGGATGCACTTCCACGACACCCGCAACACCGGCCTGGCCAACGCCTACGCCAGCGTCGAGGCGGGCGTAGACGTGCTGGACGCCAGCTGCGGCGGCCTGGGCGGCTGCCCCTTCGCCCCCAACGCTACAGGCAACATCGGCACCGAGGACCTGGTCTACATGCTGGAGCGCGCCGGCTTCGAGACCGGCTACGACCTTGCGGCGCTGATCGAGACCGCCCAATGGATGGCCGGCCTGCTGGGCAAGCCGCCCACCGCCAGCGTCAGCCGCGCCGGCGGCTTTCCCGCCAACTGACTTCCGGGCGGCCGCTCCGCGGCCTATCGCCGGCCAGAACAACACAGTGAGTGAGGGACCATGACCGCCACCCGCCAGATCCACCTCGTGCGCCGGCCCAAGGGCATGCCCGTTCTGGAGGACTTCGCACTGGTGGAGGCGCCCGTCGGAGAGCCCGCCGAGGGCGAGATCGAGGTCGAGGCCCTGATCATGTCGGTGGACCCGTACATGCGCCCGCGCCTGGACGCCGACCAGCCGCTGAACCAGCCCCTGCTGGGCGGCGGCATCGGCCGGGTGGTCCGCTCGCGCAACCCGAAGTTCCAGGAGGGGGACGTGGTGCGCCATGGCGCAGGGTTCCGCGAGCGGTTTGTCTCCGACGGCCGGGGCGTCTCGGTGCTGAAGCGCGATCCGGAGCTGCCGCTCACCGTCTACATGCACGCGCTCGGCGGCACGGGCCTGACGGCCTACGGCGGCCTCCTGGAGATCGGCGCGCTGAAGGATGGCGAGCAGGTGTTCATCTCCACCGCCGCCGGCGCAGTGGGCTCGGTCGCCGCGCAAATCGCCAAGATCAAGGGCTGCTACGTGGTCGGCTCCACCGGCTCCGACGACAAGGTCCAGTGGCTGAAGGACGAGGCCGGGCTCGACGCGGTGATCAACTACAAGACCCAGCCGCTGGCCGAGGCGCTGGCGGAGGCGACGCCGAAGGGCATCGACGTCTATTTCGAGAACGTCGGCGGCGCCCACCTGGACGCCGCCCTGCCCCGCATGAACGTGCGCGGCCGGATCCCGGTCTGCGGGATGATCTCCACCTACAACGGCGGCGGCGAGGGCGTGCGCAACCTGTTCAGCATGATCTACGGCCGCCTCAGGATGGAGGGGTTCGTGGCCAGCGACTTCCCGCACCTGAACGCCGACTTCCAGGCCGACATGACCGGTTGGCTGAAGAGCGGCCGCATCAAGTACCAGGAGACGGTGCTGGAGGGCTTCGAGCGCGCGCCCGAGGGGCTGATCGGCCTGTTCGAAGGCCGCAACCTGGGCAAAATGCTGATTCACATCGCCGACTGAGGATCCCCCGTCCTCTGGCGCCCGGCGTCGGCAGGGTCCAATTCTAAAGGCTTGAGAACCCGGCGCTCCCTCCTCGGCCAGTTCGGCTCCCTCGCCCTCGTCGGCGGCGCGGCCTGGCTGCTGCGCGACCAGATCCTCTGGCGCCGGCCCGAGCCGCAGTTCGCCGCCGGCGAGACTTCCAGCGGCTGGCTGCCGTTCGCCGGCCCGCGCGGCCCTGTGGTGACGGTGGACGCCACAGTGGACGGGCGCCCCATTCGGGCGCTGGTGGACAGCGGGGCGCAGTATTCGGTGATCGACACCGCCTTCGCCGCCCAGCTCGGCCTGCCCGGCGCCTTCGCCGCCCCGATGATCGCCTACGGCGTCGGGGGCAAGCCGCAGCTCGGGCGCGGCGTCAGCCTGGATGTCGGGGTGGGCGGCCTCGCGCTGCCCGGCATGCGCGCCGCCGTGCTGGACCTCGGGCCCATCTCAGGCGGGCTGGGGCTCTCGGTTCCACTGGTGCTGGGACAGGACCTGCTGAACGAGGTGATCGCCGACATCGACTTCCCCCGCCGCCGGGTGCGGTTCGTGCAGCCCCAGGCTTTTTCCGCGCCGGACGGCGCCTTCGCCGTGCCCGCCCGCCGCAAGGGCCGGGCGCTGCTGGCCCAGGTCAGCGTCGAGGGCGCGGCGCTGGAGCCGGTGCTCGACACCGGCGCCTCGTCCGCCCTGGTGCTGGCCCACGACGTCGCCGAGGCGGCGGGTCTGCTCAACGGCCGCGATGTGCGCCCGACGCGAAGCCTGGTCCTGGGCGGCGTCGCGGCGGGACGGATGGTGACGGTCAGCACCTTGGCGTTCGGCGGCGAGGTGCTGCGCAACGTGCCGGTGCACATCTACCAGCGCCAGCCGATGCCCGGCTTCCCGGGCAGCCTGCTGGGCGTCGGCGCCCTGCGCCGCTTCCGCGCCGTTCTCGACCACGGCCGCGGGCAGCTGCAGCTGGTGCGCCGGTCGGCCTGACGCCGCCTTGCTGACAGGACGCTGTCAGCAGGCGCCAGCCAGACTCCCTGCCCCACAAGGACGGAGAGACCCGATGATCCGCGGAAGCTGCTGCTGCGGCGGGGTGAGGTTCGAGCTCACCGCGCCGCCGACCATGATGGGCACTTGCCACTGCTCGCGGTGCCGCAAGGCCGGGGCCGGCAATCTGGTCTTCGTCAAGCGTGAGACCTTCCGCTGGCTCGCCGGGCGCGAGCTGGTGGAGAGCTACATCCCCGATCCGCCCTTCACCCTCGCTCGGCAGTTCTGCCGCCGCTGCGGCACCGCGCTGGGCGAGCCGTTCGCGACCGAGGGCGCCGGCTTCCCGGTCAACGCCCACTGCCTCGACGACGACCCGATCGTGCGCAACCGCTTCCACGAATGGGTGAGCGCCAAGCCGGCCTGGTACGAGATCTGCGACGGCGCCAAGCAGTTCGCCGAGGACCCGGTCAAAGCGCCGGCGACAGCCTAGGAAAGCTCGATCCAGGCCGGGGCGTGGTCGCTGGCGTTCTCGCGGCCGCGCACCTCGCGGTCGACGCCGGCGGCGGCGAGCCGCGGCGCGAGGCTGGGGCTCACCAAGA
This sequence comes from Phenylobacterium sp., assembly GCF_036263695.1. Taxonomy (GTDB): domain Bacteria; phylum Pseudomonadota; class Alphaproteobacteria; order Caulobacterales; family Caulobacteraceae; genus Phenylobacterium. The sequence continues at coordinate 1,137 of NZ_DATAGM010000388.1, read as the reverse complement.
GGTGGTCGAGGCGCAGGCCCGCGTCGCGCGACCACCGGTTCCGCTTGTAGTCCCAGAAGGTGAACATCGGCTGATCCGGGTGCAGCGCGCGCAGGGCGTCGGTCCAGCCCTGGTCCACCAGCCGCCGGTAGGCCGCGCGGGGCTGCGGCTGCAGCAGGGCGTTATCCTTCCAGTTCTTGGTCGGATAGATGTCGAAGTCGGTCGGCACGACGTTGTAGTCGCCGGCTAACACCACCGGGTGGCCGCTGTCCAGCAGCCCCTGGGCGTGGGCGATCAGCCGCTCGAACCAGGCCAGCTTGTAGGCGAACTTCGGGCCCGGCTGCGGATTGCCGTTGGGCAGGTAGATCGAGGCCACCAGCACCCCGTTCACCGCCGCCTCGATGTAGCGCGACTGGGGATCGTTCGGATCGCCCGGCAGGCTGTTGCGGGTCATGACCGGCTGGGCCTCCCGCGCCAGGATGGCCACCCCGTTCCAGCTCCGCTCGCCGCGCCACACCGCGCCGTAGCCCGCCGCCTCCAGCGCCGCCGCCGGAAATGCCGCCTCGGTCGCCTTCAGCTCCTGCAGGCAGGCGACGTCGGGCTGCGCCTGCGCCAGCCACTCCAGCAGGTTGGGCAGGCGTTTGACGACGTTGTTGATGTTGAAGGTGGCGATCTTCATCGGCGCGCTGGGACTGGTTGTCGCGTCCCAACGCGCGAGCCGGCAGCTCAGGCCAGACGATGAGCGATCAGGCCGCCCGGCCCCGCAGCCGCCAGACCATCGGCCGCAGCACGGCGGTGCAGACGATGAACGGCGACAGCGCCCAGGCGAGCAGGCGGTCGAAGGGCTTTTCGCTGCGCTTGCGGAAGTAGCGGGCCAGGCCCAGGCCCTTGTGGAACTCGACGGTCACGGCGCTGGCCTGGCTGGTGTGGCCCAGGTGGATGACCTCGGCCTTGGGGTGGAACAGCACCTGGCCGCCGGCCTGGCGCACGCGCCAGCACAGGTCCACGTCCTCCACGTGCAGGAAATAGCCCTCGTCGAAGCCGCCGACGCTCTGGAAGTCCTTGCGGCGCATGCAGAAGCAGGCCCCGGAGATGGTCGGGACGGCGGCCACGCTCTCAGGCGCGGCCTCGTCCTCCCAGTGCACCTCGAAGCGGCGC
>NZ_DATAGM010000387.1:0-8059 GCF_036263695.1 Phenylobacterium sp. | reverse complement strand
CACGCCCTGTCGGAGCGAATGGACGCCATCGAACGTTTCGCCGCCGACGTGGCCCACGAAATCCGCAATCCGCTGACCTCCATGCGCTCGGCCGTCGAGACCCTGGATCTGGTCAAGGACGCCGGCGCCCGCGAGCGGCTGTTCCGCATCCTGCAACAGGACATTCAGCGGCTGGACCGGCTGGTCACCGACATCTCCAACGCCTCGCGCCTGGACGCCGAGCTGTCGCGCGAGGCGCCGCGGGCCCTGGACCTCGGGCGATTGCTGGGGGACGTGGTGAACCTCTACCAGGCCACCATGCGGCCCGGCGAAGTCGCCGTCAGCTTCACCGCCCCGGACACCGTGGAGCCGATCCGCGTCTCCGGCCGCGAGGGGCCGCTCAGCCAGGTGATCCGCAACCTGATCGACAACGCCCGCTCCTTCAGCCCCCAGGGCGGAGAGGTGCGCGTGGCACTGCAGCACCGGGGCGGCCAGGCGATCACCACCGTCGACGACGACGGGCCCGGCATTCCGCCGGAGAACCTGGAGACTGTCTTCGAGCGCTTCTACACCTCGCGCCCCAAGGGCGCAGCGTTCGGCGGCAACTCGGGGCTCGGCCTGTCCATCGCCCGCCAGATCGTCGACGCCCATGGCGGCCAGATCCGGGCCGAGAACCGCACTGGGCCGGACGGCAAGGTGCTGGGCGCCCGGTTCACCATCGCCCTGCCCGAGGCGCGCCATTGATCCTGCACGCCGGCCTGATCGCCTGCCGCTCGGACGGGGCTTGGCGCGGCGCGCTGATCGAGGGCCCGTCCGGCGCCGGCAAGAGCGACCTGGCCCTGCGCTGCCTGGAGGCCGGCTTCCGGCTGGTCGCCGACGACCGCACCCTGGTCTGGACCTCGGCCGGTCGGGTGTTCGGCCGCGCGCCGGAGACCCTGTTCAGCCTGATCGAGGCGCGGGGCCTGGGCGTCCTTCCCGAGCCGGCGCTCCCCTACTGCGAGGTCGTGCTGGTCGCGGCCTGCGCTCCGGCGGAACGGGCGCCCGAGCCCCGGACAGCCGAACGGGCCGGCGGCCAATTGCCGCTCATCTCACTGGCGCCCCTAGAGCCTTCGGCGCCTGCGAAACTGCGTCGCGCAATCGAGCATCTTGGAGCGCGGCCTAAGAGGGCGTATCAAGCCCGGCGCTCGGCCTCGCCATGGCCGTCGACGTCCGGGGATCCCCGTTGAGAAGCAGTCAATGATCGGCCTGGTGATCGTCACTCACGGTCGATTGGCCGAGGAATTCGTCTTCGCCATGGAGCATGTCGTGGGGCCTCAGGCTGCGGTCGCGGCGATCTGCATCGGGCCGGAGGACGACATGGAGCGCCGCCGGCGCGACATCATGAGCGCCTGCGGCCGGGTGGACGACGGCGGCGGCGTGATCCTGCTGACCGACATGTTCGGCGGCACCCCCTCCAACCTCGCCATCTCTGTGATGGAGCAGACCAAGGCCGAGGTCATCGCCGGCCTCAACCTGCCGATGCTGATCAAGCTGGCGAGCGTACGCCAGAAACTGCCGCTGGAGGACTGCGTGGCCGCGGCCCAGGAGGCCGGCCGCAAGTACATCTCCGTGGCCAGCTACGTGCTCGCCGGCGAGAAGTGAGCGCCAGCCGCACCGTCGAGATCATCAACCAGCGCGGGCTGCACGCCCGCGCCTCCGCCAAATTCGTCAAGATGGCCGCCGGGTTCGACGCGGAGGTCACCGTCACCAAGGACGGCACGACCGTCGACGCCCGCTCGATCATGGGCCTGATGATGTTGGCGGCCGGCCCCGGGGCCGAGATCGAGATCGCCGCCGAAGGCCCAGAGGCCGAAGCCGCGCTCGAGGCCCTGTCCCAGCTCGTCGCCAACCGGTTCGACGAGGAGAAGTAGCGGGCCGCACCGCGGGTTAAGCGGGCGGAAATTCGCCGCCGCTAACCTTGGCGCGATGAGCGATCTGCAACGACGACTGCTCCTGGCCTTCGCGCTGCTGCTGGCCGCGCAGACCGCCATCCTGATCGGCAAGTACGTCGCCGACCTGGACGGCGACCGGTTCGGCGGCGACTTCATCGTCTTCTGGGAGGCGGCGCAGCGGGTGCGCCTGGGCGACACCGCGGCCGTCTACGATCCCGAAGGCTGGCGCCGCGCGCTGGCGGCCGGCGCACCGGGAGAGCTTCGGCTTTTCGCCTACCCGCCCTACGCCCTCTTTGGCCTGTGGCCGCTCGGCGGCCTGAGTTACGACGCCGCCGTCCTCTGGTGGTCGCTGGCGCCGCTGCCCGCCTACTTTGCCCTTACCTGGCTGCTCGCCCGGCGATCGGGCCTTGCGCAAGCGGGCTGCGCGGTCGTCCTCGCCGCCACCTTGCCCTTCCTCACGGCCAACCTGTTCACCGGCCAGACCGGCGCCTTCGTCGGCCTGTTCCTGCTGGCGGCGGCTTGGGCCTGGCCGAACCGGCCGATCCTGGCCGGGATCTGCATCGGCCTCGTCGCCATCAAACCGCAGATGGGCGTCTTGCTGCCCTTCGCCCTGGCCGCAGCCGGCCAGTGGCGCGCGTTCGGCGCCGCGGCCGCCACGGTGCTCGCTCTGGCCCTCGCCGCCACCCTCTGGCTCGGCGGCGCGATCTGGAGCGACTACCTCGCCATGACCCAGCTCTTCGGCCAGGTCATCAGCCAGGGCTACGGCGGCATTCGCGAACTGGTGGTCGGCCCCTACGTCTCGCTGAACGCGGCCGGCGCGCCGACACCCCTCGCCACCGCGCTGCAGGCCGCGGTCAGCCTCGCGGTCCTCTCCGTGATCATCGGCGTGTTCCGGCAAAGGCGCGGCGAGTCCGACCCCGGGCGGCTGGACCTGCGCCTTGGACTGCTGTCCGCCGGGACCCTGCTCGCCACACCCTACGCCCTGGCCTACGACACCCCGCTCCTGGCGCTGGTCGTCATCCCGCTGATCGCGCGCGCCTGGCGCCGCGGCTGGGACGGCCTGGAGCTCGCCGCCGTGACGGCGCTGCTGGTCCTGCCCTTCGCGCCCTCGGCGCTGCTGGACGGCCATATGCCGTTCGCGCTCTGCGCTGTGGCGCTCGCCTTCGGCGCCCTCTACCGCCGCTACCGACTGGAGGGCGCGCAGGCCCCTTCGGTCGTGGCGGAGATCATCCCCGCACCGGCGTCGCCCTGATCTATTCAGTGAGCGTCGCGGCGGGTCAGCCCGCCGGCTGAACGGCCGCCCGCGCGCTCAACGCTTCCGCGGATTGGGCCATCCGCAGCCACCGCTCGGCCGAAGCCCGATGTTTCTCTCGGACACCGGGCAGGCTCGCCGCCTGCATCGCCTCAAGAGCGGTCGTCGCCTGCGCGCGATAGCTGGCGGCGGGGTCCTCGCGGGCGGGAGTCGGGGTAGGGCTGGACGCTTGCATCATATGCTAACGCGCAAAGCCCAGCTTCGTTGCGGGCCCGGGACTCTAGGGATGGTGCCGCCTGCGTGACTCGAACACGCGACCTACGCATTACGAATGCGCCGCTCTACCGGCTGAGCTAAGGCGGCCTAGGGCCCGGCTAGGGGAGGGCCTATTTAGCGGCCCTTGGGGCGTTCGCCAAGCGGCGGCGCACAGCGGAGCGTCGCGGCGCGCGCGAGGCGCGGTCCGGGGCGGCCGCCGGGGGCGGCTCGGGGGCCTCCTCGTCGTAGCCGTCATAGGCGCCCGGATAGAGCAGCGCCTCCAGGTCCGGCGCGCCGAGCAGCGGGGCGGAGTCGGCGTAGAGAGCCGGCAGTTCGGGCAGTTCGGTCATCGTCCGCTCGCGCCGCTCCAGCCGCGGGTGGATCAGCTCGCCGGTCTCGGCGAAGGCGGAGACCAGGCGCGCCCAGTCGCTGGGCAGGTAGGCGAAGGCGCGGCCCTCGGGGTCGAGGTCGGACCAGTCGGCCTCCTGCGGGGCGGCTAGGCCCCGGGTGGTCCACATCCTGGCCTCGTCCGGCTCGCGGGCGGCGTAGGCCAGGCGGGCGAACAGGCCCGCTGTGCGCGCGGTGAGCGGCTCGGCCTGCAGCGCATTGGCGGCCTCGCGGGCGGCCAGGGGATCGCCGGCGATCAGCGCCTGCTCAACGGCCAGGATGCGGCTCTCGCGGTGGTTCGGGTTCAGGGCCACCAGGGCGCCGAGCCGCTCGGCCCGCTGGCGGGGCGTCTCGTCGGTGATGAGGTCGCGGTAGGCGAGCCACAGGGCCGGGTGAGGCGCGGCCTTCCAGGCGCCTTCGATCAGGCCGGCGGCGCGCTGGGCCTTGCCGTCGCGGGCCAGGAGGCGGGCGGCCATCACCACGCCGGGGGCGAAGCCGGGCTGCAGCTTGGCGGCCTCCTGGGCGCGGTCGGCGGCCAGGGCGCGGGCCTTGGCGTCGGTCTCGGCCTCGAGCCTGGCGGCGGAGGCGGCCAGCAGGGCGGCGCGGGCGCGCTCGGCGACCAGCGGCGAGACCACCTTGCGATCGACGCCCGAGCGGACCAGGGCCAGCGCCCCGTCCCAGTCGCCGGCCTCCAGCTTGGCCTCCAGCACGGCGCGCCAAGCCCAGCGGGCGGTGCGCGGCAGGGCGTAGGCGGCCTCGGCGTGGCCCAGGGCCTGATCGCGCTGGCCGGCGTCGGCGGCCAGCATCATCAGTCCCTTGTGGCCGGCCAGCCGCATGTCCGGGAAGCTCAGCATGGCGGTGTAGGCGGCGTGGGCGGCGGCCGCATCGCCGGCCACGTCGGCGGCCAGCGCAGCCAGCACCCGCACCAGGCCGGGGGTGTCTTCGGCGAGGTCCGCGGCCTTGGCGGCCAGGCGCCGGGCCTCCGAGCCGTCGGCGGCGGCGACGGCCAGGAAGCCGCGGGTCAGCACCTCGTTCGCCTGCCGGCGGCGGATCTCGGCGCGGATTCGGGCCCCGCGCCGGGGCGCTTCCAGAATCCACAGCGCGAGCCGCCAGACGATGGTCGCCACCAGCGAGAAGCCGAGGATCAGCAGGGCGGCGGCGGCCGCGGTCATGTCCGCGCGCCAGCCCAGCCACACGAGGCTGGCTCTTCCCGGCTCGCCGGTGACCGCCAGGATGGCGACGATCATACCGGCGACGAGGACGAAGGCGAGCGCGGCGCGGATCATGGGGCCGCTCCCGCCGTTGGCGGCTGGGCCGTGCGGGTGAGCTGAGCCAGGGCCTGGCTGCGCAGGGCGGCGACCCGGCGGTCGATCTCGGCCCGGCGCTCGGCGCGGGACAGCCAGGGGCCGAGGGCTTCGCGGCCGGCCGGCGGCAGGCCGTAGAGGGTGCGCACGGCGCGGTCCACCTGGCCGTCCTCCAGCTGCCGCTCGGCGCGGGCGAGGATGGCGTCGGGCCCATCGCCGGGCACGTCGCCGACCTGACGCAGGGTGACGATGCGCGAGAAGGCGTGGCCGACGCGGGCCAGGAGGCTCGCGCCCTCGCCGGGCGCGCGGCTGGCGACGGCGGCGCGGGCCGCGTAGTCGGGGAAGCTGTCGGCGAGGGCCGCGCGGCTGGGCGCGCCAGCCCGGGCCAGGGGCGCCAGGGCGGCGAGTTCGGACAGGTTCGGCGCCGCCGTGCGCAGGGCCGCCAGCTCCTCGGCGAAGCCGCCGGTCCCCTGCGAGGCGTCGATCAGCGCCGCGGCGGCGAGGGCCGCGGCGGCGGCCTCGGCGCTGCGGGCCTGGGCCTGCTCCAGAGCTGCGAGCCGCTCGCCCACCGCGCCGAGTTCGGCGGGGATCGGCGCGGCGGTCAGCGGGACCGGCTCGGCCGGCGCCGGCGAAAGGGGGGCGGCAAGGGCGGGGGCCGGCTCTGCGACAGGCTCGGGCGCTTCCGGTCGCAGGGTGAAAGGCTTGGGTCCCAACACGCCCAGCAGCCAGCCGATCAGCACCGCCAGCACCACCAGGGCCGCGAAGGCGGCGCGGCCGAGCCCGGTCCGCCGCGGCCGGGCGTAGCTCGCCGGGTCGCGGGGGGCGGTCATCTGGGCTTCGTCAGCGGCGCTCATGGCGTGTCGATCAGCCTCAACAGGTCGGCTTCCGCCGGCCGGGCGGGATAGAGCTTCGCCGACAGGGAGAGTGCCGCCAAGGGGGCGAGCGCGGCTTGCGACATTCCGAGCGCCCGAAGTTGCGGCAGGGGGCTTTCGCGCAACAGGTCGGCCAGCGCCCGCCCCCCCTTGGCCGAGTGGATCAGCACGTCGTCCATCCGCTTCAGCCGGTTCAGCTCCCGTTTGCCGAGCTTCACCGGCACGCTCTCGTAGACGTCGATCCGCCGGGCCTGCAGTCCGTGGGCGGTCAGCGCGCCCACCAGGTCGCCGGCCGGCTCGGTGGCGGAAGGGTGCAGGATCGGCCCGTCGCCGAAGGTGTGCCGCCCGATGATCGCCTGGGCCAAGGCCTGCACGTCGCCGTCGGCCGAGAGCACCGTGCCGAAGCCCGCCTCCTGCGCCGCCAGGGCCGTCGCCCCGCCCACCGCATAGACCTTGAGGTCGCGCCGCCCGCAGCCCTGGGCGAAGGCCCGCACGGCGTTGGCGCTGGTGAAGGCGAGCGCGGTGATGTCGTCCACGTCCGGCGTCACGCCGGCGAGGCGGCGGACCTCCAGCAGCGGCAGGACGAAGGGCTCGTGGCCCAGCGCCCGGACCCGGCCGGCGGTGGCGTCGGCGCCCGGGCGGGCGCGGGTGATCCACACCTGGCGCCCGCGCCTGCGCCTCATCCGAGGACGATGGCCTCGCCGGCCTCGTCGCGGATCGCCGTGCCGAGCGAGGTCCCGAGGTCGCGGGCGGCCTCGTTGGGCGAGGCGAGCGCCGAGAGCTCGGCCGAGGCCTCTCGGCGGAAGCGGGTGGAGCCGTCCGGCGTCAGCGCCTCGACGATCAGCTGCAGCTGGCCGCCGGCCAGCCAGGCGTGGGCCCCGATGGGCGTGCGGCAGGAGCCCTCCAGCGCCCGCAACGCGCCGCGCTCGGCGGCGACCGCCAGGGTCGTGGCGGGATCCCGCACCGCCTCCAGCCAGGGAGCGTCCTGGTCCTTCACCCGGGTCTCGATCGCCAGCGCGCCCTGGCCGGGGGCCGGCGGCGACTCGTAGGGGTCGAGCACGCTCCGGGCGTGGCCCTCCAGACCGAGGCGCTTCAGGCCCGCCAAGGCCAGCAGGATGGCGTCGGCCTCGCCGTCGGCCAGCTTGCGGATGCGGGTGTCGACGTTGCCGCGCAGCAGCTGGATGTCGAGGTCGGGCCGCTTGTGCAGCGACTGGGCCTGCCGGCGCAGGGAGGCGGTGCCCAGGCGCGCGCCCTGCGGCAGGTCCTCGAGGCGCTCCACGGCGTGGCTCAGGAAGGCGTCGCGCGGGTCCTCGCGCTCGGGGATGGCGGCGATGGTCAGGCCTTCGGGGCAGTCGGCCGGCACGTCCTTCATCGAATGGACGGCGCAGTCGATCCGGCCCTCCAGCAGCGCCTCCTCGATCTCCTTGGTGAAAAGTGCCTTGCCGCCGATCTCGAGCAGCCGGCGGTCCTGCACCCGGTCCCCGGTGGTGGTGATGATCACCAGCGGGGCGACCTTGTCGGCGTCCTCCGGTCCGGCCCCCAGGGCCGCGGCGATGCGGCGCTGCATCTGGCCGGCCTGGGCCAGGGAAAGCTTGGAGCCGCGCGCCCCGATCCGGACGAGTGGTTGCGTAGCCACGATGGGGCGTCTACCTCGCAGGCTGAAGGAGCCCCGTCAGCTACAGGAGCCGGGGGCAGGCCGCAACGGATGACCGACCTCACCGTCCTTGGACTGGAGACCAGCTGCGACGAGACCGCCGCCGCCGTCGTGCGGCGCGGCGCCGACGGGCGCGTGCAGGTGCTCTCCTCGGTGATCGCCAGCCAGATCGCCGAGCACGCCCCCTACGGCGGCGTGGTGCCGGAGATCGCCGCCCGGGCGCATGTGGAATCCATCGACGTCATCGCCGCTCAGGCGATGGCCGAGGCCGGGGTGACCTATGCGGACCTCACCGGCGTCGCGGCGACGGCCGGGCCTGGCCTAGTGGGCGGGGTGATGGTGGGCCTGTCGTTTGGCAAGGCGATCTCGCTGGCGCGGGGGCTGCCGCTGATCGCGGTGAACCACCTGGAGGGGCATGCGGTGTC
>NZ_DATAGM010000386.1:0-2335 GCF_036263695.1 Phenylobacterium sp. | reverse complement strand
ATCATGGCCACGCCGGTGATCGGCTTAGACATGGAGTAGATGCGGACGATGGCGTCCTTGCTCATCTGCCGGCCGGGCGCGGCCTCGCCGTAGGTGTTGAAGGCCACCAGCTTGCCGTGGCGGGCGAGGTAGGTGGTCATGCCCGCCACCTCGCCGTCGGCGACGACCTTGGCCATGGCCGCGTCGAGCCGCTTCAGCCGCTCGGACGAAAAGCCCACGGCCTCAGGCGAGGCGGCCGGCGCCAGCTCCGCCGCCGGCCGGCGCTGGGCGTACGCCGGCGCCGCCGAACTCGCGGCCAGGCTCGCCGCCAGGACAGCCGCCAGCAGTCGTGTTCCACGATGGGTCATCAGCCCCTCCCCTGACCTTCTTGTCGTTGGCGCGAGTTTAGCGGTCGGAATCGGCCGGGCCGATTTCAGCCCTGAAAGGCTCAATCCCAGAAGCGGAAGGCGTCGAATCCGGAGGCGATGGCGATGCCGGGGACGCCGGCCAGCTGGGTCAGGTCGGCGGCGGTCCCGATGAGCGCCTGGGCGACGCCGGGGATGAGGAACAGGGCCAGCAACAGGCCCATCATGGCCAGCGGCTCGAACTTGCGCAGGCGTTGGCGGACGGCGGTGGGCAGGAAGGGCCGGAAGACGCCATAGCCGTCGAGGCCGGGGACCGGCAGCAGGTTGAGGATCAGCGCCGTAGCCTGCAGGAAAGCCAGGAACGCCAGGCCGGAGACCAGCGCGATGCCCTGCATCCCTGAGAGGCCGAGCCACAGCTGGGCGAGCGCCGCGAGCAGGACGAAGGCCGCCAGCGTCCCCGCCGGCCCGGCCAGCGAGGACGCCGAGCGCCACAGACGGCTGCGCATCAGGTCCTCGCGCAGGTAGACCGCTCCGCCGGGAAAGCCGATACCGCCGAGCGCCAGGGCGATCAGCGGGATCACCAGGCTGGTTCCGAGGTCCGCGTATTTGAAGGGATCGAGCGTCAGGTAGCCCTTGGTCTCGACGGTGTGGTCGCCGGCCTTCCAGGCGACGAAGGCGTGGCCGAACTCGTGGGCGATCAGGGCCAGGATCCAGCCGGCGACCACGAACAGGAAGGTCAGGATGTCGGGCGCGCCTGGCACGAAGGCCAGCGCCCCGCCGAGCGCGAGCCACAGGACCAGCAGGGCGACGGCCGCGCCGCTGATCCCGCGCGGTCGGGAGGTCTCGGCCGGCTGAGGCTGCTCGGGCGTGGTCAGCCTAGACCTGCTTTGGCTTGAAGCGCTTGCCCGCCGGGAAGCCCTTGGGCGCGACCTTGCCGGCGCTGGCCCGCCGGCCCGCCCACTGGCCCCACTCCGGCCAGGCGCGGGTGCGGCCGGCCGTGTCGATCCAGCTGGCCCCTTCGGCGCTGTCGAACACCAGCGCATCGCGCAGGCCGCCCTCGCGGTAGGCCTGCAGCTTCACGCCCTTGCCGCGGGACATCTCCGGCAGCTCGGCGGCCGGGAAGATCAGGATCTTGCCGTTGTCGCCGATCACCGCGATCTGGTCGCCGGTCATCGGCAGGCAGAGCGCCGCGCCCTTGGCGTCGACGTTCAGCACCTGCTTGCCGGCCCGGCGGAAGGCGATCGCCTCCTCTTCCGGCAGGATGAAACCGTAGCCTGCCTTGGACGCGACCAGCCGCTTGGAGCCCGGCTTGTGCGGGAACACCGACAGCACGCCCACCTTGTCGTCCAGATCGAGCATCAGGCGCAGCGGCTCACCGTGGCCGCGGGCGGAGGGAAGCTTGTCGCAGCCCAGGGTGAAGAACCGCCCGTCGGAGGCGAAGATCAGCAGCTTGTCGGTGGTCTCGGCCGGGACCAGGAAGGCGAGCTTGTCGCCCTCCTTGAACTTCAGCTCCGAGGGGTCCTCGACCTTGCCCTTGGCGGCGCGGATCCATCCGCGCTCGGAGAGGATGACGGTGATCGGCTCGCGCACCACCATCGCCTCGATGGCCGCATCGGGATCGACCGCCGGCGCCTCGGCGAAGATCGAGCGGCGCTTGCCGAGCGTCGTCTCCGGACCCAGCACGGCCCGCACGTCCCTGAGACCGACGCCCACTAGGCGCCACTGCAGCTTGTCCGAGCCCAGCATCTTGAGCAGCTCGTCGCGCTCCTCGGATAGCTCGGCGTGCTCGCGCCGGATCTCCATCTCCTCCAGTTTGGCGAGCTGGCGCAGGCGGGTGTTGAGGATTGCCTCGGCCTGGGTCTCGGTGAGCTCGAAGGCGGCGATCAGCTTCGCCTTCGGCTCGTCCTCGTAGCGGACGATGCGGATCACCTCGTCGAGGTTCAGGAAGGCGATCAGCAGGCCGGCCAGGATGTGCAGCCGGGCCTCGATCT
>NZ_DATAGM010000385.1:0-5747 GCF_036263695.1 Phenylobacterium sp. | reverse complement strand
TTGGTCACCGGCACGGCGAAGGCTGGCAGCATTGAGGCCTCGATCCGGTCGGCGTGGGCCCCGAACTCGGCCAGCCGCAGGGCCGGCGTCGCGCCGAGGTAGGCCGCGGCCGCGCCGTCGGCGAGGTTGAGGTCCACCAGGCAGACGCTCCGCTCCTTGCGGCTGCGCTGCGAGAGGGCGTAGGCGACCTCGATGGCCACGGTTGTCGCGCCGGAGCCGCCGACGGCGCCGGTGATGGCCCAGCAGCGCGAGCTGGACGAGGGGGCGGACGCGCCAAGGGCGGACGCCGGGGCGGTCAGCAGACTGGCGACGGCCCGGGTCAGCTGCTCGGGCGAGAAGGGGGCTTCGAGCACGTCGGACCTTTCGAGTTTCAGCAGGGCGCGGACCAGGCCCGCAGAGAGGCGTGCCCCGATCAGCAGCGTCGGCGGCGGCGCGGGCATGGCGGCCAGGGCGTCGAGCGCCGGGACGAGGACTTCCGGCTCGAAAGAGTCGGCGTCGATCAGCACCAGGTCGGCGACCTCCGGCCCGAAAGTCCTCAGCCGCTCGACGCCGGCGGTCTCGAACACGGCGCCGTAGAGCGGCCCCTCGGCCATCGGGGCCAGGCCTGCGCCCACGGCCAGGATACGTCGGCCGGTCAAGCTCGGCATGCTCATGATGAGGTCCTCATATCTTCGGCCAGAACGGTGACTTCGGTGGCGGGCAGCGCGCTCAGGGCCGGCCAGAGGGTGTTGACGAACACCGCCCGCGACGCGACGCCGGACAGGCGCACGGTGATCAGCGGGCGCAGGGCGCCGGCCGTGCCGGCGATGTCGGTCCCGGAGTTCCGGTAGGTGACGGTCAGCTGCCCCGGTTGAAGACTGGTCATCGTATCGCACATGCCCATGGCGGCCTCGCTGACCGCCTCGCCGCATTGGGCGTCAGAGCCATAGAAGATACGGTTAAAGGCCGCGGTCGAATGACCGCCGCCCGAGCAACTGGCGAAGGTGCAGGCCCGCTCGTAGGCGCCGACCGGGTCGCCGATCTCCACCCCGGTCTCCAGGCCCGTCATGGTGGACAGTTCCGGGGCCACCGGGTTGTGCGTGGCCGCCAGCCGCGCGCCGAGCCGGACCGCCTGCGCCTGCTGGTTCCAGCCGAACAGGATGTGGCCGAAGTCGATCAGCGCCAGGGCGCCCAGGATCATGATGCCGCCGACCAGGCTGAACTCCACCGCGGTCGCGCCGCGGGTGTCGCCGGCCAGGGCCCGGAGCGGGCGGCGCGTCATCCGGTCCACCGCTCTTCGTGCCATTCGTGGATGCTGGCCGAGCCGACGCCCACCAGGTTCAGGAGGCCCAGGCCCTCGTAGTCCTTGGTGGTCTCCAGGCGCACGATGCGGATGCTCGCAGGGCCGGCATAGGTCCCCGTGCTGTTGGAGACGAACCGGTAGCTGACCACCAGGTCGTTGGCGGTCCAACCCTGCACGCGCGAGGTCCCGCCGGACGGGCGGCCGGTGACGGCGATGTTCTTGGCGGTGGATTCCATCGCCGAGGGCACGGGTGCGCGGGCCAGCATCCGGGCGCCGAGCGCCAGCCCGACCTTGATCCGGTGCCGCTCGAGCAGCATCCCGCCGATGTCGGCGCAGCCGAAGCCGAGCGCCAGGAAGATCGGCGCGAGCAGCGCCGCCTCGATGGCCGCGACCCCGCGCTGGTCGCCGATCATGCGCCGGATCGGCCGCCTCACCGGCGCACCTCGACCTGGTCGGTGGACCAGGGATCCACGCCCTTCTGGAGCATGCCGACTAGCTCGCCCCAGATGATGTCGTCCGAGCCGCTGCCCATGGGCTCCGTCAGGAACACCTTGGCGAAGCCGATGGCCGGCAGCGGCGGGTTCGAATTGCCGTTGAGGCCGTACTGCGCCTCCAGCGCCTGGCAGTTCAGCACCGCCACGGGGATGATCCGCCGGTCGGGGCCGGCGGGAATGGTCCCGCTGAAGCAACGCGGGCCGCCCTTCTCCTGGGTATTCGGCCCCGAGCCGGTGGGGTTGTACTCGCCAGGGATGCGGTTGTTGTCGATCTCCCAGCGGTAGACCTCGTAGCGGGTCGGCCGGGGCAGGGGGCTGACGGTGCCCGCCGCGTAGTTGAAGGTGTAGGTGATCCCGCTGATGGTCGCTGTCGCCGGCCTGCGGTGGTTCACCCGCATGTAGCTGACCACGTCCCAGTTCCCGTCGCCCATCCGCCCGCCCATGTTCGGGCAATTGCCCGAGGAGAAGCAGGCGTCGCGCGGCAGGCCCAGCGCCTTGCTGGTGTCGGCCTCCGGGCTGGCGTTGCAGGCGTTGTTTCCGGTGTAAGTGTAGCCCTTGGTGACGTTGCGGGCCGGCGCGTAGGCCGGGTCGTCCTTCTTGCCGCCGAAGCTGCCGTCGTACATGTCGAAGCGGGTGTTCAGCCCCTGCGACACCGAGGAGATCTGGCCGCTCCGAAGGATGACCCCCTCGGCGTCGTAGCAGGTGTCCGGGCTGACCTGGCCCATCATGTCGCGCAGCTCGTTGGCTCCGCGGCCGCCCGGCGGCTCGAGGAAGCCGAAGTTGCCGGGGCCATAGGCCGAACCGCCGCCCTTGCCGCGCAGCTGCACCAGCCGCCCGCGCACCGCCCGGTCCTCCAGCGCGACCTGCAGCGACTGGCCGCTGCCCTCGTAGGGATTGCAGATGAACAGCGGGGCGGCCCCGCACATGCCCGACTTGCGCCCGCCCACCGCTTGGGCGGTCAGCTGCGAGCGGACCAGCCCGCGCACCAGATTGGGCGGGAAGACCGTGGTGATCGCCGTCGGCGCCACGTTGACCTCGACGTAGCGGGCCTCCTTCGGGTCGGTGGTGACGTAGCCGGCGGTGATCGGCGTGTCGTCGCTGATCGGAAGGGCCTTGAGGAATCGCAGGCTGGCGATCTGCACCTGCCCGCCGCCCGCGTCCCCGAGCTGCTGCTCGTTGATCACCAGGTTGTTGATGGCCGCGGTCGAGCGGGTGATGGAGTCCGAGCGGCGGTCGAGCTCGATGGCGCCGGCGCGGGCCAGGGAGTCGGCCGCGGTCTGCAGGTCGGCGTCGAGGTTGTACATCCGCGCCACGTCCACCGAGAGCGCGCCGAAGCCCACCAGGACCGGGGCCGTCAGCCCCGCCCAAAGCGCCAGGCCGCCGCGCTCGTCGCGCAGGAGCCGCAGGAGACTCTTGGCGATGCCCATGGGCACGGCTCAGCGCTCGGTCTGGCCGACGGCGCCCAGCTGGGGCGCGTTCTTGGCCGTCGCGCCCATCAGGATCAGGTCAATGGCGCTCGGCTCGTCGAAGGCCCCGAGGGGGTTGGGCTGCTGCGGACCAAGGTCGGCGGCGGTGGCCAGGCGCGGGGTGACGATGATCACCAGCTCGGTCTCGTTGCGCCGCCAGCGGGTGGAGCGGAACAGGGCGCCCAGCACCGGCACATCGCCGAGGCCCGGGATCTCCCGCATCGAGTTCAGGTAGTCCTGCTGGAACAGGCCGGCGATGGCGAAGCTCTCGCCGCTGCGCAGCTCCACTGTGGTGGAGGCCCGGCGGACCGATAGGCTGGGCACGTCGAAACCGTTGGTGCGTAGGGAGTTGCGCGGATCGAGCGCGCTGACTTCCGGGGCCACCCTGAGCTTGACCAGGCCGTTGTCCTGCACGATCGGCTCGAAATCGAGGGTCACGCCGAACGGGCGGAATTCGATCGTCACCTGGTCCTCGCCGCTGGGGACGGGGAAGGGGAATTCGCCGCCGGCGAGGAAGCTGGCCTTTTCGCCCGACAGGGCCGCGAGGTTCGGCCGCGCCAGGGTGCGGACGACGCCTTTCTCCTCCAGCGCATTGATGGTCACGTCGAAGGCGGCGGTCCCCACCGTGCTGGACAGCCGCAGGATGCCCGCGGGGGTGCCGAGGTTTATCGGCCGGCCGACGACAGCGCCGCCCGACAGGAAGCCGAAGGTCGAGTTGTTGGCCGCCGCCAAATCGAAGCCGAGCTCGTTCAGCGCCGTGCGGCTGGCTTCCAGGATCCGGACCTCGAGGATCACCTGCTGGGAGGCGTCCACGGTCAGCGCCGACGTCACCGATTCCGGCGCGACCTTCTCGGCCAGGGCCTTGGCCTTCACCGCGGCGGAGGTGTTGGACACCTGGCCGGTGAGCAACAGGCCGTTGCCGAGGTTGCGCACGACCACCTTCTCGCCGGGCAGTGCGGCGGCCAGATCCTGCTCCAGGGCCTCGGAGTCGTAGCCGACGCGCACGTCGACGACTTCCATCAGCGAACCCCGACGGTTGTAGATCAGCAGGTTGGTGGCCCCGAGCTTCTTACCGCGGACGTAGAAGTTCTGGTCCGTGGTGGCGACGATCTGGGCCGTCTCGGGCTGGGCCACGACGATCTTCGAGGCCGGCGCGTCGAGGCGGAACGACAGCGACTTGTCCACCGGCACGTTGATCACCCGGCTGCGGGCGGACTCGGCGGGGAAGGCGTCGGCCAGGGCCGGCGGCGCGCTCGAGGTGAACGCCAGGGCGGCGGCGACGGTGAGGCTGAGGATACGCGACATGGGATTTCTTCCTGCTGGCCTTACGCGCCTTCGGGCGCGGGCTTGTCGCCTTCGATGATCAGGATCGGCGAGCTGCGCTGCGGGGCGGCGGCCTTGGCCGGCGCGCGGGCGCCGCCGCTGGCCGCCCGCGGCGGCGCCGGTGCGGGCGCCGGGCCGATGGAGACGACGTCATAGGTTTCGACCGGAGCCGTCGGCTCGATCTCGGCCGCACCGGAGCGGCGCAGGGCCAGCGACAGGCTGCCCAGGTCGCCGGCCATCGCCAGCTTCTGGGCGTCCTCCATGCTGACCTCGAGGGTCGCGGTCTTGGGCGAGGTGGTCTCGGTGGAGGTCTGGTCGGCGTTCAGGTCGACGCCGAGCATGCGCACGTTCTGCAGCACGACCTCGGTCACCAGGTAGCGGTTGTTGGAGTCGCCGGAGAGGTCGCGCATCAGCAGCACGTCCACCCGGTCTCCGGGCAGGGCGAGGCCGCCCACGCCGGAGACGTCGGTCACACGGATGGTGTAGGCGCGCATGCCGTCAGCGATCACCGCGGCCACGGAGGGACGGGCGCCGGCGCCGCTGAGCTTGGCCGGCAGCACCGCCTCCTTGGCGCCGATGGGCATCAGCACCACCGGCGGGCCGCCCTCGTCCTGCGAGAGGATCTGTTCGATGGAGGTGAAGGCGCCGGCCGGCGCGCTTTCCGGCGGATACTGCGCCAGCGCCAGGTGCTCGGGGCCGAGCTTCACCCCGTACGGGATCGGCTTGGCCGCGACCACCACCGGCACGGTCCGGATCGGGCGCACGACGCCGGCGGTCGCCTCCTCCTGAGGAAGCACCACCTTGGCGACGAAGAGCGCCGCGAGCCCAAGGGCCGCCGAAGCGCCCAAGCTAACGATGGTGACAAGTCGCATGACCTACTCGGATCGCCCCCAGTTCGAGAGCTCGACGCTAGGAGGTCCGGTCTTGCGATATGAGAAATCAACGTGGTGAAAGTCGGTTAATGTTTAGCCGCTTTTCCACCATTGTTCTGTTGTCTCCGGTCTATACGGGATATAGACGGCGGACAACTATTCGCCCCATTCGCGACGCATCTGTTTACGCCCGCCCTTAACCTGAATGCCCCCTGCAGGCGCTCTCGGTGGGGCGGCGGCCGCACGGTGCGCCGAAGTTCTGGGGGCTTGATCCGGCGCGGGGCCGGGCTATCTGTTTCGGCCAACAAGC
>NZ_DATAGM010000384.1:0-8438 GCF_036263695.1 Phenylobacterium sp. | reverse complement strand
AAGGCGGCGGACCGCCGTCCGCTCGAAGGGATCGCCCGCCGCGTGCTCGCCGGCGGCGGCCCGCACCCGGTCGAAGCCGAACAGGGCGCCGGCCCCGTGGTAGGCGCGGGCGGCGTTGGCCAGCGGCCAGCTGGACGCGGCGGCCAGGTCGACCAGATCGGCGGCGGTGGTCAGGGCGCGCGTCAGGGCGACGGTGCGCGACAGCTCCGCCGGCGCGCCGGCCGCGGCCAGCCGGTCGGCGGCCGCCAGCACGCCGGCCCGCTCGTGCGGCGACAGCACGTCCGGCATCAGCCGGCGCAGGCTTTGAACGGCGGGGGCGTACCGGGCGGTCAGGTCCTTGACGCTCGAGCCGGCTCGGGCGGCCCGCCTGGCGAGCCAGAAGGTCTGGCCTCGGAGCGCGGCCGCCAGCTCCCGGAACAGCGCCAGCTGCGCCCCGGAGGCGACCTCGCCGTCCAGCGCGGCCGCCTCGCCCCAGACGGCGTCGAGGTCCAGCACCGCCCGGGCCGCCTGGTAGCCGCGGATGAAGGCGCTCACGTCCGCCCCCGAGCCGGCCATCAGCCGGTTGGCGAACGTCGGGCCGCAGCGGTTGACCACGTCGTTGGCCAGCACTGTGGCGACGATCTCGCGCCGCAGGCGGTGGCGGCGAAGCGGCTCGCGGTAGCGGCGCAGGGGCTTCGGGAAATACTCCTCCAGCACCTGTTCGAACTCGGGCTCGGCCAGCGCCGGGCACGCCGCCAGGCTGCGGGACAGCTCCAGCTTGCCGTAAGCCAGCAGCACCGCCAGCTCCGGCCGGGTCAGCCCCTTGCCGGTGCGTTGCAGCTCCTGGATCGTGGCGGCGTCCGGCAGGCCCTCGAGCGCGCGGTCGAGCCGCCCCGCCGTCTCCAGCTCGGCCATGAAGCGGGCGTGGGGCCCAAGCTCGCCCGGCGAGTCCAGCTCCAGCAGGGAGAGGGCGAGGGTCTGATCGTAGTTGTGCTGCAGCACATGCTGCGCCAGCTCCTCGGTCATGCTGCGCAGCAGGCGGTCGCGCGCAGGCCGCTTCAGCACGCCGGTCCGCTCCAGCACGCCGGTGAGGATCTTGATGTTCACCTCGTGGTCGGAGGAGTCGACGCCGCCGGAGTTGTGGATGGCGTCGGTGTCGATCCGCCCGCCGCCGCGGGCGAACTCGATGCGGGCCGCCTGGGTGAAGCCGAGGTTGGCGCCCTCGCCGACCACCAGGCAGCGCAGGTCCGCCCCGTTCACCCGGATCAGGTCGTTGGCCTTATCGCCGACGTCGGCGTTGGATTCGGCGCTCGCCTTCACATAGGTGCCGATGCCGCCGAGATAGAGCAGCTCGGCGCGGGCCTTCAGGATGGCGCGCATCAGCTCGTCGGGGGCCAGCTCCTCGGCCTCCACGCCGAGCAGGGCGCGCACCTCTTTCGAGAGCGGGACGGACTTCAGGCTGCGCGGGAAGACGCCGCCCCCGGCCGAGATGACGGCGCGGTCGTAGTCGTCCCAGGAAGACCTCGGCAGGGCGAACAGCCGCTCGCGCTCCGCGTAGGAAGCCGCCGGGTCCGGGGCCGGATCGAGAAAGATGTGGCGGTGGTCGAAGGCGGCCAGCAGCCGGATCTGCCGCGACAGCAGCATGCCGTTTCCGAACACGTCTCCCGACATGTCGCCCACGCCGATGACGGTGAACGGCTCGGCCTGGATGTCCTTGCCGAGCTCGCGGAAGTGGCGCGAGACGCCCTGCCAGGCGCCGCGGGCGGTGATGCCCATGGCCTTGTGGTCGTAGCCGGCGGAGCCGCCCGAAGCGAAGGCGTCGCCCAGCCAGAAGCCGCGCTCTTCGGCGATGCCGTTGGCGATGTCCGAGAAGGTGGCGGTGCCCTTGTCGGCGGCGACCACCAGGTAGGGATCGTCCCCGTCGTGGACCACGACACCCGGCGGGTGGACCACTTCGCCGCGCGGGGTGAGGTTGTCGGTCAGGTCCAGCAGCCCATGCAGGAAGGTGCGGTAGGCGCGGACGCCCTCGGCGCGCAAGACGTCCGGCGCGCCGCCCTTGGGCAGCTTCTTGGGGAAAAAGCCGCCCTTGGCGCCCACCGGCACGATGACCGCGTTCTTCACCTGCTGGGCCTTCGCCAGCCCCAGGACCTCGGTGCGGAAGTCGTCGCGCCGGTCGCTCCAGCGCAGACCCCCGCGGGCCACCGGTCCGAAACGCAGGTGGACGCCCTCCACGTGCGTCGCCCAAACGAATATTTCCCGGTAGGGCTTCGGCGCCGGCAGGTCGACGAGCTCGCCGCTGGCGACCTTGAAGCTGATGTAGGGCTTGGGCCGGCCGCCCGCGTCCAGCTGGTAGAAGTTGGTCCGCTGGACGGCCCCGACGAGCAGCGCCAGGCGGCGCAGCACGCGGTCGTCGTCCAGGCTCGGCACCCGTTGAAGGGCGGCTTCGATCTCGGCCATCACCGCCCGGCCCTGCTCGCGGCGCACCTCCGGCTCGGCGCGGATCGCCGGGTCGAAGCGGGTGCGGAACAGGTCGAGGATCAGCCGGGTGACGCCGGGATGCTCGGAGAGGGCCCGGGCCTGCACCGGCTCGGTGGGATCGAGGCCCGACTGCTGGCGGTAGCGGGCGAGCGCCCGGACCAGCGCCGCCTCGCGCCAGGAGATGGACAGCTCCAGCACCAGACGGTTGAACCCGTCGTTCTCGGTCTCGCCGGTCCAGACGGCGACGAAGGCCTCCTCGAAGGCGGCCTTCACGTCGGCGAACACCAGGTGCTCGCCGCGTTCGTCGTCGAGCTCGAACTCGTGCACCCAGACCGGCTCGCGTCCGGAGAGGGTCACCGGGTGCCCCGCCTCGAACATCGCCTTCAGGCCCATGTGCTCGAGAATCGGCAGCACGTCGGCCAGCGGGGCAGGCGCGCCCGGGCGATAGAGCTTGAAGCGCAGCTGGGTCGGCGTGTCGGTCGACTGGCGGAAGGCGCGCACGCGGACCGGCGCGCCGTCCATCGCCTCGATGACCGCCAGGTCGGCGATGGCCTCGGCCGCGTCGTAACGCTCGCGGTAGCCGGCGGGGAAGGCGCCCCGGCAGCGCAGCAGCGTCTCGGCCACCTGTTCGGTGGGCCAGTCGGAGGCGCGCACCGCCGCTTCGAAGCGGTCCTCCCAGGTGCGGGCGATCTCGGCGATCTGCCGCTCCAGCTCGGCCACGTCCGGCCGGCGGCGCACGTCCGGCGAAAATCCGATGATGAAGTGGACCCGGGCCAACGCGCCTTCGGCGAAGTTCGGATAGTAGGCCGACACCCGGCCCGAATAGGCCTCGGCCAGCAGCTCGCCGGCCCGCTCGCGGACCGTGGAGTTGTACCGGTCCCGCGGCACGTACAGCAGCAAAGAGGCGAACCGCTCGAAGGGGTCGCGCCGCTCGAATAGGCGCACGCGCGGGCGGTCGGCCAGGTGCAGCACGCCCTGGCTGATCCGCAGCAGCTCGTCTTCCGAGGCCTGGAAGAGCTCGTCGCGCGGATGGTTCTCGAGAATGTTGCGCAGCCGGTTGTCGGAGTGGCTGCCGGGCGTCTTGCCGGCCCGCTTCAGCACCCGGGCCACCTTGGCCCTGACCAGCGGCACCTCGGCGGCGGGCCGGTCGTAGGCCTCGGCGGTGAACAGGCCGACGAAGCGGATCTCGCCGAACGGGCGGCCGGCCTCGTCCCAGCGCTTCACCGCCACATAGTCCATGTAGGCCCGGCGGTGGACGCGGCTGCGCAGATTGGCCTTGGCGACGGTGACGCCCGGGTCGGCCAGGCGCCGGCGCAGGCTCGTCGCCAGCACCGCGGGCTCGCTGGAGCGGCGCAGCACCGCCTGCTCGGGGTCGCGCAGGACGCCCAGGCTGGCCTTAGGGTCGAACCTCGGCTCTTCGGGAACGAAGCCGCCGTCCTTGCCGCGCGGATACTCGTAAACCCGGGTCCCGAGGAAGACGAAGTGCCGGGCGTGCAGCCAGCGCAGGAAGGCCAGCTCCTCCTCGCGGGCCGGGCCTGCGGGTCCGGCGCTCTCGCGGGCGCGGATCGTCTCGTCCATCAGGGCGAGCATGGCGGGGAAGTCCGCGACGGCGCTGCGGACGTCCGCCAAGGTCCGGCGCACGCCCTCGATCAGCTGCGCCTCGCGGTCTGCGCCGACCTGCTCCAGCACCACCTGGATCATCGACCGCCGGGGGCCTTTGGGCAGCTCGACGATCGGATGGAACATGGCCCGCACGGCGATCCCCTGCTCGGCGACCTCGCCCATGATGCTGTCGACCAGGAAGGCGGAATCCGGCTGGACGATCTCCAGCCGCTCGAACCCGGGCGCGCCGGGCAGCGGGGCCACGCGGATCAGCGGCTCGGTCCCGAGCCGGCCCGAGCCGAAGCGCCAGAAGTCGGCGAAGGCCGCGCCCAGGGCGGCGGCGGAAAGCTCGGGGAGTTCGTCGGGGGCGGCGTCCTCCACCGCCTGCGCGATGAAGGCCTCGGCCGCATCGCCGGCGCCGGCCGCGGCGCGGAAGGCGGCGAGCAGCTCGTCGTGGAACTGTGCCGACACGCGGCCTTTGCGGGGGCTCATCCGAGGATCCGCCGGGTCCGACTCACCAGAACGCCGCCGGTGGAGAGTGACCGGCGGCGCCTGTCACCGCCGCGGGGGGGACGGCGGGACGCTGGGTGCTCGTTACGCTCCTTCCGGAGCGCGGGGCCGGGAGTGTGTCCCGTCCAATCCATAGATAGGGAGGCGGCGCTCACGTTGAAGACCCCGCCCTGGATTTCGGCTTGGCCGCATCTTCCTTGCGGTCCGCCGGCAGCTTTTCGCCGGGAGCGGCGTGGGGGTCGCGGTCGCGCAATTTCTCCGGCTCGCCGTCCTGAGACAACAGCACGGCGATCCAGCGGGTGCCGCTGAACTGGGCCAGGATGACCATCGCCATCACCGTCAACGGCGTCGACAGGAACATGCCCGGCAGTCCCCAGAGGGCGCCCCAGAAGGCCAGCGCCAGCAGCACCGCCACCGGGTCCAGGTTCAGGCTGCGGCCCTGCATCCGGGGCTGGATCACGTTCCCGACCACGAACTGGATCGCGTAGAGCACGCCCAGCAGGATCAGCGCCGTCCAGTAGCTGGGGAACTGCACCAGGCCGAACACCGGCGGCAGGGCGATGCCGACGAAGCCGCCGATGATCGGGATGTAGGAGGCGATGAAGATCAGGAAGGCCCAGAAGGCGGCGTTGTCCAATCCGAGCACCGCCATGGCGATCCAGGAGGCGACGGCGATCATCAGGCCGGTGACCGTCTGGACCCACAGGTACTGCTCGACCCCGTCGCGGATGCGCAGGAAGGCCTCGACGGCCTCCTGCCGCTCTTCGCGTTCGGGGAACAGGCCGACAATCTTGCGCTCCCAGAGGCGTCGCGAAGCCAAGAGGAAGCCCAGGTAGATCAGCACGAACACCGCGTCGGAGGCGAAGCCCTGCAGGCGGCCGGCGAGGTCGCGGACGAAAGCGGTGGGATTGAGCTGTTGGAACAGCTGGCTGAGGGTCGGGGGCACCTCCATCCCCATCATTCCCGCCACCTGTGCGATCAGCTCGTTGAGCCTGGGCGTGTAGTCCACCAGCTGGACGGCGAATTCGGCGGCGTTGTCGGCGATGAACAGGGTCGCGGCCACGAACACCAGGATGGCGATCAGGATGGCGGTAGGCAGCGCCGCCCGCCGCGGCAGGGAAGGCGCATGCTTGCGGATCAGCCGCACCAGACCGTCGATCAGCACGGCCAGGAAAAGCGCCAGCGCCAGCGGGGTGAAGATCTCCCGCAGCCAATAGAGCACCGCCCCGCAGGCGACCACCGCCAGGATTATCAGCGCTGTCTTCGACACCACTGCGGGCGGGACGGGCGGCGGCGCGGATCGGGCGGGCGGCATGGCCGGCGGACTGTCGTCGGGCCGGCGCCGCGCGTCAATCCAGCCTCGATGCTGGCGCGTCGCGCCGCCGCCCTCTAGCTTCCAGCCGACACCAGGACGAGGACGCGAAATGACCGACCATGGGGTGCTGATCGGCCAGGCGGAGGCGCCGCAGGTCCTAAGGCTCGACCGGGCGAACCGTCACGGCCTGGTGGCGGGCGCCACCGGCACGGGCAAGACCGTCACCCTGCAGATCCTGGCCCAGGGCCTCTCCGACGCCGGCGTCCCGGTGTTCGCCGCCGACGTGAAGGGCGACCTCTCCGGCATCTCCCAGCCCGGTCAGCCGAACGAGAGATTCCTGGCCCGCGCCGCCGGCATGGGCCTGCAGCTGCGCCCCGAAGCCGCCCCGACGATCTTCTGGGACCTGTTCGGCGAGCAGGGGCACCCGGTGCGCGCGTCGATCTCCGAGTTGGGCCCCCTGCTGCTCTCGCGCATGCTGGAGCTCAACGAGGTGCAGGAGGGGGTGCTCAGCGTCGTCTTCCGTGCCGCCGACGACGAGGGCCTGCTGCTGCTCGACCTCAAAGACCTGCAGGCGGCGCTGGCCTGGACCGCGGAGAACGCGGCTGCCATCGGCCAGCAGTACGGCAACGTCTCCAAGGCCACCGTCGCCACCATCCAGCGCAAGCTGCTGGTGCTGGAGGACCAGGGCGGCGACCGGCTGTTCGGCGAGCCGACCCTGATGCTGTCGGACCTGATGCGCACCGACGGGTCGGGCCGCGGCTACGTCAACGTGCTGGCCGCCGACAAGCTGATCAATTCGCCCAGGCTATACGCGACCTTCCTGCTGTGGCTGCTGTCCGAGCTGTTCGAGGAGCTGCCGGAGGTGGGCGATCCGGAGAAGCCCCGGCTCGCGTTCTTCTTCGACGAGGCGCACTTGTTGTTCCGCGACGCGCCCAAGCCGCTGCTGGAGAAGGTCGAGCAAGTCGTTCGGCTGATCCGCTCCAAGGGGGTCGGCGTCTACTTCGTGACCCAAAACCCGGCCGACATCCCCGAGACCGTGCTGGGCCAGCTCGGCAACCGGATCCAGCACGCCCTGAGGGCTTATACTCCGGTGGAGCAGAAGGGCCTGAGGGCCGCCGCCTCGACCTTCCGCGAGAACCCGGCCTTCGACACCGCCGAGACGATCCAGGCGCTGGGCGTGGGCGAGGCGCTGGTCTCGGTGCTGGACGAAAAGGGCGTCCCGACCATGGTTGCAAGAACACTGGTTCGCCCGCCGAACTCGCGGCTGGGGCCGGTGACGCCGGCCGAGCGGGCGGCGGTGATGGGGGCCAGTCCCGTTCGCGGGACCTACGACCGCGCGATGGACCGCGAGTCCGCCTTCGAGATGCTGAAGTCCCGCGCCGAGGCCGCCCAGGCCAAGGTCGAGGCGCCGCCCCGAAGCGCCCGCCAGGCCGAGCCGAAGGACGAGCGCGAGCCGGAGCGCGAGCGCGCTCCGCGGTCCCGGGCCCGCACCCGCGAAGGCGCGGGCGAAGCCTTCGCCAAATCGTTCATGCGCTCCGTCGGTAGCCAGATCGGCCGCGAGATCATGCGCGGGGTGCTGGGGAGCCTGCGGCGGCGGTAGGTAAACCTCTCCCCCGCTTGGCGGGGGGAGAGGTCTGTGAACTACCGCGGCGGCATGCGGATGGCGCCGTCGAGGCGGACGTGCTCGCCGTTGAAGTAGCCGTTGCGGCACATTTCCAGCGCCAGCGAGGCGTACTCCTCCGGCAGGCCCAGGCGCTTGGGGAAGGGCACGGAGGCGGCCAAGGCGGCCTTCACGTTCTCCGGCGCGGCGTTCATCAGCGGGGTGTTGAAGATGCCCGGCAGGATGGTGTTGACCCGCACCCCGTCGTTCATCAGGTCGCGGGCGATCGGCAGGGTCATGCCCACCACGCCGCCCTTGGAGGCCGAATAGGCCGCCTGGCCCACCTGGCCGTCCACCGCCGCCACCGAGGCGGTGTTGACGATCACCCCGCGTTCGCCGCCGTCCAGCGGCTCGAGGCTCAGCATGCCGGCCGCCGACTTGGCGATGCAGCGGAACGTGCCGATCAGGTTGATCTGGATGATGGTCTCGAAGATCTGCATCGGGTGAGGCTTGATCTCGCCCGTGGTCTTGTCGCGGCTGGCGGTCTTGGCGGCGAAGCCGGTGCCGGCGCAGTTGATCAGGATCCGCTCCTGGCCGTGGGCTTCGCGGGCCTTGGCGAAGCCCGCGTCGACCTCGTCTTCCTTGGTGACATTGACCTTGCAGAACACGCCGCCGACTTCTTTGGCGACCGCTTCGCCCTTCTGCTCGTTCATGTCGAAGATGGCGACCTTCACACCTTGCGCGGCCAGCGCGCGGACGGTGGCTTCACCGAGGCCGGAGGCTCCGCCGGTGACGATCGCGACGACGGATCCGTTGAGTTCCATGGACGCCCTGCTCCCGATTGCGTTTAGATAAAGAAGAGGAGGCGGCAAGGCTTAGCCCCATGAGCACCAGTTCAAAAGCGTCACCCCACGTCAAGGCGGCGGATTTCGATCCGCGCCGCCCGATCGATCC
>NZ_DATAGM010000383.1:0-3817 GCF_036263695.1 Phenylobacterium sp. | reverse complement strand
TGATCGCCACCAGCTCAGCGACGATGTCGCGGATCTCCTCCGCCGCCGTCTTGGCGTCCAGCTGGGCGAGCTGGGCCAGGTCGATGGTGTTGATCAGCGCGTTGAAGATCGTGGTCTTGGTGGCGTGGTAGTAGTCCGACTGCTCGCGCACCACCTGGGTGGCGCCGCCGCTCTGGGCGGCGCGGAGTTGCTCGAACCCCTGGGTCATCTTGGGAGACGACGTAGCGTTCTGCGAGGCCGTGGCGCGATCCGCCAAGGCCGCGCCCGCCGATTGCGGCGCCGCCTTGGGCGCGGCGGCCGCCGCGGGCGCCTCGACCCGCTGCGGGCGCGTGGCGATGGGCGCTCCCGCCGCCGGCGCGGGCGGCGGGGCCTGGGGCTTGGGAGCCGGAGGACCGTCAGTGGAGCGCTTACCGAACATCGTCTACTTGCGCTTCAGCAGGCTGGCCAGGAACGAGGTCTTCTGGGGCGGCGGGGCCTCCCGGCGGCTGATCAGCTGCGCCAGGTGGTTGACGCCCTCGGCGGCCGGCGACTTGGCGTTCACCTCCACCAGCATCTGCCCGTTGTTGGCGGCAGAGCCGAACAGCTTGGGATCGAACGGCAGCACCAGCGAGGGGGCGAGCGCCAGGGCCTCGCCGAAGTCCTTCACCGGGATCTCCGGCCGGCCGGGCACGCCGACCATGTTCAGCACCAGGCGCGGCGGCGGATCGTTCGGCCGGGCCCGGCGGACCAGGTCGACCATGTTCTTCGCGTTGCGAAGGCTGGCCAGGTCGGGCGTGGCGACGATGATCAGGTCGTCCGAGCCCAGCAGGATCTTGCGCTTCCAGCTCGTCCAGTTGTGCGGCAGGTCGAGCACCACAAACGGCGCGGCGGAGCGGATCTTCTGGGTGACTTCCTCGAATGCGTCGGCGCCGATCTCGTAGTCGTCGTCCAGCGAGGCCGGCGCAGCGAACAGGCTGAGCCGCTCGGTGCAGCGGGCCATCATCCGGTCCATCAGCACCGCGTCGAGGCGGTCCGGCTGGCTGAGGGCGTCCATCACCCCCTGGATCGGGTCCTGGTTGAAGTCGAGCCCGGCGGTGCCGAAGGCCAGGTCCAGGTCGACCAGCACGGCGTTGGTCATCAGCCGCTCGGTGATCGCGTGAGCCACGTTGTGGGCCAGCGTCGAGGCCCCGACGCCGCCCTTGGCGCCGACGAACGCGATCTGGCGTCCGATGAAGGGGGAGGACGGGTCGGCGTAGAGGCCGGAGATGGTCCGCACGATCTGCAGCGGATCGAGCGGGGCCACCAGATATTCCGAGACGCCGCGGCGCATCAGTTCGCGGTAGAGGGCGATGTCGTTGGCGGAGCCGATGACCACCACCTTGGTGCCGGGGTCGCAGACCTCAGCCAGGCGGTCGAGCTGGGTCACCATCTCCCCGGCCGGGGCCAGCGACTCGACCATCACCAGCGAGGGCGTGGGCTGGTTCTGATAGGCGTCAACGGCGGCGGAGAGGCCGCCCATCCTGATGGTCGCCGTGGCCTTGCCCATCCGGCGGTCGGTGGCGGCGCGTTCGGCGGTGTCGGCGGTGGCCTGCTGTTCGCAGAAGATGTGGATCGCGATGCGCGGCACCATGGCCTCGCCGAGCGCCGCCTCGGCGCCGGCGATCAGCTCGTGCACCGGGTTGGCCGGCGCCGGGCTCGGCAGCGGCTCGTGGTCCGGCTCGACGGGCGAGGAGCTGAACGGATCGGGGGCGTCCTCGTCGGAGAACCGCTCGGCCGTGGGGGCGACGGCGAAGGGGTCGTCGTCCACCGCGGGCGACGCAGCCGCGGGAGCGAAGGGGTCGTGGGCGAGAGCGCCGCCGGCCGGCTCCAGCTCCGGCTCGCGGGCCGGCGGGAAATCGGCGAAGGGGTCGAGCGGCGGACGGGCCGCCGCGAGGCTCTCGCCGGCGGTAGTGAACTCGTCGTCCGGCTCGAACTCGGCGTCGATCGGCTCGACGCCCTGGATCTTGGGATTCATGCGCCCCGCTCCCGCTACTGCACTGCCCGAGAGACCGCGCCGTCTGCGCGCTTGTCGACCTCGGCCGCGGTGTTCTGCCCCTTGCGGTACTTGTCCAGGACCGTGGCGCGGCGGCCGGCGTCGACCGGCTCCGACGGCCGTGGCCCGAGAAGGTCGTTCGGCTCGGCGATCTGGGCGGCGATGTTGGCGGTGACCGCACAGCCGAAGTTCGGCTGCACCTCGTTGGCCGCGCTGCGGCGCAGGTCGCTCCACTGCACGCCGCACTCGGGCACCACCGCCACCCGGCGCAGGTAGCCGACCCGCAGCACATTGTCGCCGCCGCTCTCGACCATCTGCATGGCCTCGTCCGGCACGCCTTCCTTCGACAGGTGCTCGCGGACCATCTCGCCGAAGCGGCGGGCGATGGCGGGGTCGACGCCGGTCGGCACGTGGATCCGGATCGGCACGGCCCCGCTGGCCTGCCAGCCGACGGCGAAGTCGGTCAGCGCCGACGCCTGGTTCTGCGACAGGCCCCAGCCGTGAACCGCCAGCGCCAGCTCGTGCGGCTCATCGGCGACATCGGCCTTGAAGTTCTCCGTCGGCAGGCGCGGATCGAGCTGCGCGCCCGGCGCCTCCGGCGGGGCGCAGGCGGCGACGGACGCGGCCAGCCCGAGGCCGGCGAGGGGGCGGACCCAAGACTTCATTGCTGCCCTCATTCGATCACGTAGCCGTACGGCCCCCGGTAGGTGCGGCCGGCCGGCGCGTCGGCCTTGGCCTTGTAGGCGCGGTTCAGACGGCCAAGCAGGATGGTCTCCGGATCGGAGGCGATCTTCAGCCCGTCGGCCGGGGTCTGGAACTTGTCCGGAGAGACAGCGTCGACCAGGTAGGGGGTGACGATCACCACCAGCTCGCTCTCGCCTGACAGGTAGTCGCGCGAGCGGAACAGGGTGCCGAGCACCGGCAGCGAGCCAAGGCCCGGCAGGCCGTCGATGTTCTGGCGGGTCTGCTCGCGCAGCAGGCCGGCGATCATCATCGCCCCGCCGGAGGGAAGCTCGACCGTCGTCTCCGCGCGACGCACGTTGAGCGCCGGGATGGTCAGGGTCGGCGCCCCGGCGCCGTTGGTCACCGAGAAGGCGCCGGTGTTGGTCAGCTCCGACACCTCTGTGGAGAGCCGGATGGAGATCCGGCCGCCGGAGAGGACCACCGGAGTGAAGCCGAGGCCGACGCCGAAGGGCTTAAACTCGACCGAGATCCGCCCGTCGTCGTCCTGTCCCACGGGCACCGGGAATTCGCCGCCGGCCAGGAACTTGGCCGACTCGCCGGAGACGGCGGTGAGGTTTGGCTCGGCGAGCGTGCGGATCAGGCCGACGCGCTCGAAGGCCTGGATGGTCGCTTCGCCCTTGTTCATGCCGGGGCTGCCGGCGGTGTCCTTGAGGGTCGCGGTATCCCAGTTCGAGGCCGCATTGCCGTCGCGGGTCACGACGTCGCACAGCCGGCCTTCCCAGTTGGAGCCGTCGCACGGGAACTGCATCACCGGCTGCTTGGTCGTGTCGAGCAGCCAGCCGCCGGTCGCGCCGCCGAGCAGGCCGCCGTTGACGCCAAAGGTGGCGATGGAGCCCAGCATGTACTGGGTCTCCCCGAGTTGGCCGAGGACGGCCTGGGAGTCGAAGCCCAGCTGCTTGATGACCGAGCGCTGCATCTCGACGATGCGCACCTTCAGCATCACCTGGTCCTTGCCGGCGATGCTGAGCATGTTGATCACCTGCTCGGGCCTGGCGACGGCGGCCCGGGCGATCTGCGAGGCGCGCTCTGCGTCGGCGGCGCTCATCACCCGGCCCGAGAGGA
>NZ_DATAGM010000382.1:0-2525 GCF_036263695.1 Phenylobacterium sp. | reverse complement strand
GAAGCGCTTGAGGATCTCTTCCCAGATGATGGTCAGCTGCAGCTCGGCCAGCCGGTTCCCCACGCAGCGGTGGATGCCGAAGCCGAACGACAGGTGCTGGCGGGCCCGCGGCCGGTCGATGATGTAGGCGTCGGGGTTGTCGATCACCTCGTCGTCCCGGTTGCCCGAGACGTACCACATCACAACCTTGTCGCCCTTGCGGATGGTCTTGCCGGCGAACTCGATGTCCTGCAGCGCCGTCCGCCGCATATGGGCCAGCGGGGTCTGCCAGCGGATGGTCTCGGAGACCATCGACGGGATCAGCGACGGGTTCGCCCGCAGCTTGTCGTACTGGTCCGGGTTCTGGTTCAGCGCCAGCACCGAGCCGGAGATGGTGTTGCGAGTGGTGTCGTTGCCGCCGACGGTCAGCAGGACCACGTTCCCGTGGTACTCCCGCATCTCCATGTTCCGCGTCGCCTCACCGTGCGCCAGCATGGAGATCAGGTCGCCGGTCGGGGGCGAGTTCACCCGCTCGTGCCAGACGTTGGTGAAGTAGGCGAAGTACTCCTGCATGATCGCCATCTTCTCCTCCAGCGAGGAGATCAGGCCGCCGCCTGGGATGGCCGTCACCACGTCCGACCAGTAGGTGACCTTGCGCCGGTCCTCCTGCGGGATGCCGAACAGCGTCGCCAGGGTCATGGCGGTCAGTTCCATCGACACCTTGTCGACCCAGTCGAACTCCTCGCCGATCGGCAGGCTGTCCAGGATCTGGCCGGCCCGATCGCGGATCAGCGGTCCCAGCAGCTGCAGGTTGGCGGGGGAGACGGCGGGGCTGACGGTCTTGCGCTGCACGTCGTGCTTGGGCGGGTCCATGGCGATGAACATCGGCAGCGGGTCCTGCTGGCCCGTGCCGCCGCCGATGGTGATGCCGCCCAGCACCGACTCCGAGGAGAAGACCTGGTGGTTGGTGTCCACCGCCATGATGTCGTTGTACTTGGTGATGGACCAGTAGGGGCCGTACTCGCTTGCCGGCGTGTAGTGGACCGGATCCTCGGCCCGCAGCCGCTCGAAGTAGGGCCACATGGTGTTGGACTGGAAGAGCGCCGGCTGGGCCGGATTGAGCTGCTCCAGCGGCAGGGCGTAGGCCTTGGCGCGCGCATCCTTCAGAAGGTCGACCGATCCGTCCGCCATGGCGTTTTCCCTACGTTACTCTTTTGCCCGACTATGAAGACGATGACGCAGGCGTCAACTTCCTGTCGGTTGCAGGCCTGCGAAACGCGCGGAGGGGAGGGGGCGTGCCCAGCCTGATCCCCATCGGGTCCGCCGACGATCCGCGGTTGGAGCCGTACCACGCCGTGCGCGAGCGCGACCTGGTCGGCCGCCGCGGCCTCTTCATCGCCGAGGGCGAAGTGGTGCTGCGCATACTGCTCTCCCAGAGCCGCCATGCGCCCGCCTCCCTGCTGCTGGCCGAGAAGCGTGCGGCGAAGCTCGCGCCCCTGATCGCCGGGCTTTCGCCGGACGTGCCGGTCTACGTGGCTCCGCAAGCCGTCATGGACACGGTCGTCGGCTTCCCGATCCACCGCGGCATTCTTGCCGTCGCCCGCCGGGCCGAGCCAACCGATCCCGCCGGCCTGCTCGCGCAGTTGCCGGCGCCGGCGCTCGTGCTCGCCCTGGTCGGCATCGCCAACCACGACAACATGGCGGCCTATTCCGCAACGCGGCCGCGTTCGGCGTCGGCGCGGTGCTGCTCGACCCCGCCTGTTGCGATCCGCTCTACCGCAAGGCCATTCGCGTCTCGGTCGGGGCGGCGCTGACCACGCCCTTCGGCCGCCTGGAGCCCGGCCAGGACCTCGTCGGTCTGCTGGAGTCCCAGGGCTTCGAGCCGATCGCCCTCAGCCCCCGCGCCGAAGTCACGTTGGCCGATCTCGCCCGCCCGGCCCGGGCCGCCGTCATCGTCGGGCCTGAGGGGCCGGGCCTCCCCGACCAGCTTCTCGCCCGCTGCCGGCGCGTGGGCGTCCCGATGGCCAGCGGCGTGGACTCGCTGAATGTCGCGGTCGCCGCGGCCCTGGCGCTCCACCACCTGCGGTTCGTCGCCCGCGGCTGAGACAGGTTGCCCCCCGCCTGCGGCCCAGCTACAGATACCTCTGTTCGCGGGACCTTTCCCGCGCGCGCTGACAAACGTGGATCCGATGTCCGGACGAGTTTGCGAGATGGCCAATCCGATGCAGCCGCAGCTTCCGCTGCCGCTCGCCATCGGCTTTGCGCCGCTCGCCGCCTCCCGTCCCTCGACCCTTCCGGATCCCGCCCATGTCAGCCGTCGTCTCCGTCCAGAACCTTTCTAAGCAGTACCGGTACACGAAGCGCGGCCGCGGCTTCGCGGGCCTGAGCGGCCGCCAGGACGTCGTGGTCGATGCGGTGGCCGGCGTCGCGTTTCAGGTCCAGGCCGGCGAGCGCGTAGCCATCATCGGCCCCAACGGCGCAGGCAAATCCACCACCCTGAAGATGCTGTCCGGCATCCTGGAGCCCACCGCCGGCGAGGCCAGCGT
>NZ_DATAGM010000381.1:0-5678 GCF_036263695.1 Phenylobacterium sp. | reverse complement strand
AGATCGCCCGCAAGGACGTGCGGATCGGCGATACGGTGATCCTGCAGCGCGCCGGCGATGTGATCCCGCAGATCCTCGGCGCCGTCCCCGAGGAGCGGCCCAAGGACGCGGTCCCCTACGAGTTCCCGACCCACTGCCCGTGCCCGCTGACGACGCCGGTGGCCCGCGAGACCACGGCCTCGGGAGCGGAGACGGTGGTGCGCCGCTGCACGGGCGAGTTCGCCTGTCCGTTCCAGAAGCTCGCCCACCTCCGCCACTTCGTCTCCCGGCGCGCCTTCGACATCGAGGGCCTGGGCGAGAAGCAGCTGACCGCCTTCGTGCAGCGCGGCTGGATCAGCGAGCCGGCCGACATCTTCAAGCTGGCCAAGGACGAGGCGAAGCTCGCCGAACTGCGCGCCACGGACGGCTACGGCGAGACCAGCGTGCGCAACCTGATCGCCGGCATCGAGGCGCGGCGGACCATCTCCCTCGACCGGTTCATCTACGGCCTGGGGATCCGCCACATCGGCGAGACGACAGCGGTGGTGATGGCCAGGGGCTATGGGAGCGCCCCGCACTTCCTGGAGGCGATGGACAAGGTCGCCGAGCGCGACCCAGGCGCCATGGAAGAGCTCGACGCCATGGACCAGATCGGGGCGGCGGTGATCGAGGCCGCCGCCAGCTACTTCGCCGAGGACCACAACCGGCGTGCGGTGCAGAACCTGGTCGCCGAGCTCACCGTCCTGGACGCCGAAAAGCCCAAGAGCGACACCGCGGTGGCCGGTAAGACGGTGGTCTTCACCGGCTCGCTGGAGCGGATGACCCGCGAGGAGGCGAAGGCGCAGGCCGAGAGCCTCGGCGCCAAGGTCGCCTCGTCGGTGTCCAAGAAGACCGATCTGGTGGTCGCCGGGCCTGGCGCCGGCTCGAAGCTGAAAACCGCCGCCGAGCTTGGGATTCAGGTCCTTACAGAGGACGAGTGGCTGGCGCTGGTCGCCGGCTGAGCCCGCCGACGCGGGGCGCGGATCAGCGAACGGCGGCGCCGAAAACCTTGGCGCCCGGCACAGTTGCGGCATAGTCCTTAAGTCCTAAGGGGGACGGGGCTTGGCGGGACGGTTCCTCAGTGAGCTGAAGCGGCGAAACGTCATCCGTGTGGGTGGCGTCTACCTGGTCACGGCCTGGGCGCTGTTCGGCATCGCCAAGACCATCTTCGAGGTGATGGGCTTCCCCAAGTGGACCTCGCCCCTGCTGCTGGTCCTGCTGGCGCTCGGCCTGCCCATCGCCACCATCATCGCCTGGGCCTTCGAGCGCGCGCCGGAGGGGGGCGTGCGGCGGACCGAAGCTCCGCCCGAGGACGCGCCGCCGCTGAAGTTCGGCCTGTTCGACGGCGCCCTTCTGGCGGCGATCGGCGGCGTGCTGGTGATCACGGTCTTGCAGGTCACGGGCCTGTTCGGCGGCGCGGCGCGGGTCCCGCTGCTGCCGTCGGAGGAGAAGTCGGTGGCGGTGCTGCCGTTCGCCAGCTTCTCCACGCGGCCAGAGATGGAGTTCTTCGCCGACGGCCTCACCGAGGAGGTGATCAATTCCCTCGCCAAGGTGGAGGACCTGAAGGTCGCCGGGCGGACCTCGGCCTTCTACTTCAAGGGCAAGAACGAGGACCTGCGCGAGATCGGCAAGAAGCTGGGCGTCGCCCACGTGGTCGAGGGCAGCGTGCGACACGACGGCGACCGGCTGCGGGTGACCGCCCAGCTGATCAAGGTCTCCGACGGCTTCCACCTGTGGAGCGAGACCTACGACCGCGACATGAGCGACGCCTTCGTCATCCAGACCGAGATCGCCGAGGCCGTCGCCGAGGCGCTGAAGGCCGAACTGGACGCGGGTGACAAGACGCGGGCGAGCCGGCGAAACCCCGAGGCCTACGAGCTGGAGCTGACGTCGCGCGCGCAGCTGCGCCACCTGGGGCTCGCGCAGCTGACCGCGGCCCACAAGGGCTTCAAGCGGCTGATCGAGCTGGAGCCGAACAATCCCGAGGGCTACGCGGGCCTGGCCCAGGCCTCGGCGCTGCTGGTCCAGCACCACCTTCAGGGCGACTTCCGGCCCACCATCCGGGAGGCGGAGACGGCCATCGCCAAGGCGCTGGAGCTCGATCCGAAATCCGCCTCGGCCTACATCGCGCGTGGCTGGGTGAACCGGATGAAGTTCATCCGAGCGTCCTGCCAGAGCTGCGAGGGCATAGCGACCGCCTCCTTCAAGCGGGCGGCCGAACTGGAGCCGCGAAATCCGGAGGCGCTCAGCCTTTACGGCGCCGACATCGCTATCGCCCGGCCGGCGGAGGCGATCACCTACCTGCGCCGCGCGCTGGCGATCGATCCGCTGGACAAGATCGCCCAGACCTACCTTTCCGAGGCGCTAGCCGCGACCGGCGACTTCGCGGCGGCCGAGCGCCAGTACCGCACCGCCGCCGAGCTGTTCCCCGACTTCATCGACACCAAGCAGAACCTGGCCGGATTTCTGATCGTGCAGGGCAAGCTCGATGAGGCTGAGCCCTGGCTGCGCGCCGCCGCGCAGCCGGGCACCGACCCCTCCGCCGGCCTGGAGCTGGCTCACCTCTATCTGAACCTCGGCCTTAGGCCGGACATGGCGGCGACGGTGGAGCAGCTGAAGTCCTCGCCCGTGGCGGCCGAAGTCGCCAATGCGGTGACCATGATCACCGACGGCCAGTACCAGGAGCTGCTCGCCCACAGCCGCAAGTTCCTGGTGCAGCCCGAGCCCGATCCCATCTGGCACGCCATCGGCTTCTCCGCGGCGGCGTTGGCGGGCGACTACGAATTCGCCCGTGAGCAGCTGCTGATCATCCATCCCGAACTGTTCGAGCCGGAGCCGCAGGTGTCGGCCAGCGCCGCCAACGAGGTGGTCGCCGCGGCCTTCGTCATCGCCCAGCTCGGCGATCAGGGGCAGTCGCGGCGGATCTTGGACGAGACATTACGGGTGACCGAGCCCACGCCCGGAAGGTGGCAGTCGCACGCCCGGCGCATCGCCCGCATGAAGGCCTTCGCCATGATGGGAGACAATGAGCGGGCGCTGGCCGAGCTGCGCGCGGCGATCGATGCGGGCTACCGCACGCTCTACGACATGGACGTCTTCCTGCGGCTCGACACCTACCCGATGCTGGCGCCGCTCCGCGGCGATCCCAGGTTCCAGGCGATGATCCGAGAGATCGAGGCTGACGTGGCGAAGAAGCGCGAGGCGGTGCTGGCCCGCCGTCGCGGCGCGCCGCCGGCCCAGGCGGCGAGCCGGGCCGCGGCGTAGAGTCTCCAGGAAATCTCCAGCGCTCCTCCAAGCGGAGCGCCGGAGACAGTGGCATTCAGACGCTCGCCAGCGAAGGCGACGGAGGCCGCAATGGACGAACTGGACGTCGACTACGTGATCGTCGGCGCGGGGGCCGCAGGGATGGCGTTCGCCGACACCCTGCTGACCGAGACGGACGCGAGCCTGGCGATCGTCGATCGGCGGGCCAAGCCCGGCGGCCACTGGAACGACGCCTATCCGTTCGTGCGGCTGCACGGGCCGTCCCTGGTCTACGGCGCGGAGTCGCGGGCGTTGGGCTCGGAAGCCATCGAGGCGGTGGGGATCAACCGGGGCCTGCTGGAGCAGGCGAGCGGGACGGAGGTTCTCGCCTACTACGATCAACTGATGCGGCAGCGCTTTCTGCCGAGCGGGCGCGTCACCTGGCTGCCGCTGACCGACTACGCTGACGGGATCGCCGCCTCGCGGATCACCGGGGCGCGGACGCGGCTGTGCGCACGCAGGAAGCTGGTGGATGCGACCTATGCGGACACCCGCCTGCCCGTTACCGATCCGCCGAGCTTCGACATCGCGCCGGGCGTGCGCTGCATCCCGCCGCATGCGCTGCCGGGTGTGCGCGAGGCGCCCGACGGCTTCGGGATCCTGGGGGCCGGCAAGACCGCGATGGACAGCGTCGTCTGGCTGCTGGAGCAGGGCGTCGCGCGGGACCGGATCACCTGGATCCGGCCACGAGATCCGTGGCTGCTGCCGCGCGAGAACCTGCAGCCGAGCTTCGACTTCTTCATCCCCACCGTCGGCGCGATGGCGGGCGAGCTGGAGGCGGCGCGGGACGCCGCCTCCATCGAGGACCTCTTCGGACGGCTGGAGGCGGCAGGCCTGCTGGCGCGGATCCTCCGGACCGTGACGCCGGCCATGTACCGCTGCGCCATCGTCAGCGCGCCGGAGCTGGAGCTGCTGCGCAGCGTCAAGGACGTCGTGCGGCTCGGGCACGTCCGGGCGATCGAGGCGGGTCGCATCGTGCTCGACGGCGGGAGCGTCCCCACCTCGCCCAGCCGCGTGCATGTGAACTGCACCGCCGACGGTATCCCGCGCCGCCCGCCGCAGCCGATCTTCCAGGGCGAGCGGATCCTGTTGCAGCACGTGCGCCGCTGCTCGCCGTGCCTCAGCGCGGCGTTCGTGGCCCATCTGGAGGCGGCGATCGCCGGCGAGGCGGAGAAGAACGCCATGTGCCGGCCCGTGCCGGCGCCCGACGAACCCCTCGACTGGCTGCGGATGCAGCTGGAGGATTTCGCCAACCGCCGCGCCTGGTCTCAGTCGCCCGAGCTGCAGGCCTGGCTCGCCAACTCCCGGCTGGACAGGTTCTCCGGCATCATCGCCCGCGCGGTCCGCGAGCCGACGCCCGAGCGGCTGGCCATCCTTCAGCGCTATCGCGAGGCGGCCGGTCCGGCCCTGACGCGGATCGCCGAGCTCATGGCGGGCGCGCAGGCAGGCGCGGCGCTGGAGCCTGCCTAGAGCGGCGCGCAGGCCTCTTCCAGCCAGGCGCGGACGTCGGGCTCGACCTGCGGGCCGACCACCGAGAGGACGCGCGCGTGGTAGGCGTCCATCTGGCCGCGTTCCTCGTCCGTGAGCATCTCGCGGACGATCAGGCGGCGGTCGATGGGGGCCAGGGTGAGGGTCTCGAAGCCGAGCATCGGGCGCTCGCCGCCGGGCACTGGGGCCGGCTCGGTGACGAACTGCAGGTTCTCGATGCGGATGCCGTAGGCGCCTTCCTTGTAGTAGCCCGGCTCGTTGGAGACGATCATGCCAGGCCGCAGGGGCACGGTGCTGGGCGCCTTGGAGATCCGCTGCGGACCCTCATGGACGCCGAGGTAGGAGCCGACCCCATGGCCGGTGCCATGGTCGTAGTCCAGGCCGGCCGACCACAGGGGCGCGCGGGCCAGGGCGTCGAGCGCTGAGCCGGTGGTGCCTTGCGGGAAGCGGACGCGGGCCAGCGCCAGGTGGCCCTTCAGCACCAGGGTAAAGCGCTCGGCCATCTCGCGGCTGGGCTCGCCAATGGCGACGGTGCGGGTTACGTCCGTCGTGCCGTCCAGGTACTGGGCGCCGGAATCCACCAGCAGCAGGGAGCCGGGCTCGGTGCGGCGGTTGAGCCGGGCAGTGGGGCGATAGTGAACGATGGCGCCGTGCGGTCCCGCGCCGGCGATGGTGTCGAAGGAGAGGTCCTTCAGCGCCCCGGTCTGCTCGCGGAAGCCTTCCAGGCGGGTGACCACCTCGACCTCGTCGGGCAGGCTGGTCTGTGCCTCGGTGGCCAGCCAGTGCAGGAAGCGGGAGAGGGCGGCGCCGTCGCGCGCATGGGCCCGCCGGGCGCCTTCGATCTCCACGGCGTTCTTGCAGGCTCTCGG
>NZ_DATAGM010000380.1:0-8337 GCF_036263695.1 Phenylobacterium sp. | reverse complement strand
GGGTCCTCATCGGCCGCATGGCGCGAGATCGCGGCGGCGCTTAGATAGCCGCCATGCGCCTCCGTATCGCCACCTGGAACATCAACTCCGTCCGCGTGCGTATCGACCAGGTCGCCCGCTTTGTGGCCGAGCAGGCGCCCGACGTGTTGTGCCTGCAGGAGATCAAGTGCCGCGAGGGCGAGTTCCCGACCGCGGCCTTTGTCGACATGGGGCTGCCCTACCTGAAGGTCGCCGGCCAGAAGGGCTGGCACGGGGTGGCCATCGCCTCGCGCCTGCCGATCGAAGACGCGCCCGCGCTGGGCATCTGCCGCGAGGGCCACGCGCGCTGCGTCTCCGCCAGGGTGGCCGGCGTCGAGATTCAGAACTTCTACATTCCGGCCGGCGGCGACACCCCCGACCGGGTGGAGAACCCCAAGTTCGACCACAAGCTGGACTTCTACGAGAAGCTGACGGCCGAGATGGCCCGGCGCGATCCCAAGGATCCGCTAGTCGTCACCGGCGACCTCAACGTCGCGCCCGGCGAGCACGATGTTTGGAACCACAAGTACATGTCGAAGATCGTCAGCCACACGCCGGTCGAGGTCGCGGCGATGGCTGCGCTGAAGGCTTCCCTCGGCTTCATCGACCTGCCCCGCGAAGCCATTCCCGAGCCGAGCAAGCTGTTCAGCTGGTGGAGCTACCGGGCGCTGGACTTCCGCATGTCCAACCGCGGCCTGCGCCTTGACCACATCCTGATCTCGCCTGGCCTGAAGGACGCGGCCTTCCGCCTTGGCTGCGCCTCGGCCCGCGTCCACGACGACTGCCGCGAGTGGGTGAAGCCGTCGGACCACGCCCCTGTCAGCGCGGATCTGGTGCTGTAATCTTCTGACCCGCTCACCCCGCGGAGGCGGGGACCTACGGCGCCAGCCGGTAACCCCCCGCCTCGGTCACCAGCAGCCGGGCGTTGCCCGGGTCCGGCTCGATCTTCTGACGCAGCCGGTAGACGTGGGTCTCGAGGGTATGGGTGGTGACGCCGGCGTTGTAGCCCCAGACCTCGGCCAGAAGCTCCTCACGCGGCACCGGCTTCTCGCCGGCCCGGTAGAGATACTTCAGGATGTTCGTCTCCTTCTCCGTCAGCCGGATCTTCTTGCCGGAATCGTCCACCAGCATCTTGCCCGAGGGGCGGAACTCGTAGGGGCCCAGGCGGAAGACGGCGGCTTCGGACTGCTCGGCGTTGCGCAGCTGCACCCGGATGCG
The DNA here is from genome assembly GCF_036263695.1 of Phenylobacterium sp. Classification (GTDB taxonomy): domain Bacteria; phylum Pseudomonadota; class Alphaproteobacteria; order Caulobacterales; family Caulobacteraceae; genus Phenylobacterium. The sequence goes on along the minus strand of NZ_DATAGM010000380.1, from coordinate 7,101 downwards.
GGCCATCAGCACTGCAAACTTGAAGGGCTTGGTGACGTAGTCGTTGGCCCCGGCCTCAAGGCCGTCGATGGTGTCGCTGTCGCTGTCGGCGGCGGTGAGCATGATGATCGGGGCGCCGATGCCGCTCTTGCGCAGCTCGCGGCAGACCTCGCGGCCGTTCATGTCGGGCAGGTCGACGTCCAGCAGGACGAGGTCGGGGCGCTGCTCCTGGGCCATCCGGACGCCCTCTTTGGCGGTCGGGGCCTGCAAGGCCGAGAGGTCCTCGGTTTCCAGTTGTTCGGCGAGCGCGCCGCGCAGGTCGTCGTCGTCGTCGACGATGAGCAGGGTCTTGCGTTGGGCCATGGGGCGAACATGCACCGTTCCGGGCCGCGGGGCCAACCCCATACAACCTTGAACGGGCGCGTCAGGCCTGCGCCGGCGCCCTTTGGCCGAACAGCGCCGAGCCCACCCGCACGCTGGTCGCGCCGAACCGGACCGCCGTCTCGAAGTCGTCGCTCATGCCCATCGACAAGCCGGCGACGCCATTGCGGGCGGCGATCTTGGCCAGCAGCGCGAAGTGCGGCCCCGGCGGCTCATCGGCCGGCGGGATGCACATCAATCCCTCAATGGAGAAGCCGTAGGCCTTCCGGCAGTCTGCGATGAAGGCGTCGGCCGCGGCCGGCGCGACGCCGGCCTTCTGCGGCTCATCCCCAGTGTTCACCTGCACATAGAGCCGGGGCGTGCGGCCCTGGCGGGCCATCTCCTCGGCCAGCGTCCGGGCGAGCTTCTCCCGGTCCAGCGTCTCGATGACGTCGAAGAAGGCGACGGCCTCCCTGGCCTTGTTGCTCTGTAGGGGGCCGATCAGCCGCAGTTCCAGCCCCTGCGCCTTGCCTGTCCAGCGGGCCATCGCCTCCTGCACCCGGTTCTCGCCGAAGACGGTCTGGCCGGCGGCGAGGATCGGCCCTATCCGCTCCCAAGGCTGTTGCTTGGAGACGGCGACGAGGGTCACATCCCCCGGGGCGCGGCCGGCGGCCTTCGCGGCGCGGGCGATCTTCGCCAACACGTCTGCCCGGGCGGCGGTGGGATCGAAGGAGGGGCTCATCGGCGGCTTCTGGACCCTGGAGCGGACGGCCCGCTGCTTAAGCCGCCGCTCGCGGCTTTCAAAGCCCCTGCCCCACTTGCTGTTCTTCACCGATCCGCAGCGGACGCCCGATCCGGAGCGGATCGCTGAGCGCCTGCCGCGCCGGGCGGGGATCGTCTTCCGCCCGTTCGGCGCGCCGGACGCGGACGCCCTGGGCCGCAGACTCGCGGCGATCGCCCGGCGGAGGGGCCTCATCCTGCTGGCCGGCGCGGATCCAACGCTCGCCCGGCGGATCGGCGCGGCCGGCGTCCATCTGCCCGAGCGCCTCGCGCACCGGGCCGGCGTGATCCGGCGAGCTCAGCCGCTCTGGATCGTCACAGCGGCCGCCCACTCCTTGCCCGCCGCCCGCCGAGCGATCGCCGCCGGCGCCCACGCGGTGGTGATCTCGCCGGCCTTCCCGAGCCGTAGTCCGTCGGCGGGCCGGCCGCTCGGCGCGATGCGGTTGAGCGCCTGGGTTCGAGAGGGCGCGCGGCCGGCGTATGCGCTGGGCGGGGTGTCGGCGAAGACCGCTGGGCGATTGCTGAACACGGGCGTCGTGGGCGCCGCAGCCGTCGAGGCGCTCGCCTGACGCGCGCCCCTTTACGTCATGGCCGGCTTCATGCTGGCCACCCATCCTGATGAGCCAGCCTCAACAGCAACGGGCCTCGGTCGCCGGGACAAACCCGACGATGACGGAATGTGGAGGTGTCGGCCTGAAGGCGGCTTTAGAACTTGAACGCGGTCTCGAGGCGGACGCGCGGACGGCCCTCGACGGGCTCGGTCTTGCGGTAGGCGGGCTGTTCGGTCTCGCCGAGCGCGACGGCGCCGCCGATGCGCAGCTTCGGGGTGATGCGGAAGTAGGCGCCGGCCTGGACGTCGTTGGCGGTGGCGTCCCGGCTCTGCGGCTGGTCGAAGTTGAGAGTGACGCCCCACCGGCCCTTGCGGGTGTCAAGTTTCAGCGACTTGGCCGTACCTTGCGGAGTAAGGGCCGTGGCCTCGTTGCGGACGGAGAAGTCCATGCCCTTGGGCTTGGCGGTCTGCGCCTGGGCCGCAGACGCGGTCGCGGCGAGCGCCGCCGCACCGATCAACGAACCCAGGACGCGAACCGTAGACTTCACCGGTATGGGCCCCCTTGCCCCGAGACGTGACCGATAAGGCCGCGCCGCTTGGATGTGAATAAAGGGGCCGCCTGCACCCAGGTCAACCGCGACTCGTCCATGGCCGGACCCATGCCGACCGATCGTGGCCGCCCTGTGGCGAGAAGGCCACGCGATTCCTGTTTGGCGCCTCTGCGGGCGTTGTTATAGAGGCGCTCTGCGGGGGCGACGCGGCGCTTAAGGGCGGCGCGCAGACGCCATTGACTAGGAGCTTGCCTGATATGCGTTTCGAGCGCGGAGACTGGACGAAGGCCGCCATCGTCGGATCGCTGGCCCTCAGCCTCGTCGCGCTGGGCGGCTGCGGCACGGCTCGCAAGGTCATGGGCCGCGACGACGTGCCGGCCCGCGACGACGCCAACGCCACCATCGGGGTCAACTCCTACCTGTGGAGCGCCACGCTGGCGACGTTGTCGTTCATGCCGCTGGTCTCGGCCGACCCCTATGGTGGGACGGTGATCACCGACTGGTACGTCAACCCCGAGACGCCGAACGAGCGGTTCAAGGCCACCGTCTACATCCTGGACGCCCGGCTGCGCGCCGACGGTCTGAACGTGTCGGTCTTCAAGCAGGTGCGCGACGCCTCCGGGAACTGGGTGGACGCTCCGGCGGCGGCCCAGACCGAGACCGATCTCGAGAACGCCATCCTCACCAAAGCCCGCCAGCTGCGTCTCTCGAACATCCGCGGCTAAAGGCGCCTGGCCATGGCCCGCTACAATCCGAAAGAAGTCGAGCCCAAGTGGCGCGCGGCGTGGGCTGACGCCGACGTCTTCCGCGCGACGGCCGAGCCCGGCAAGCCCAAGTACTACGTGCTGGAGATGTTCCCCTATCCGTCGGGGCGGCTCCACATGGGCCACGTGCGCAACTATTCGCTGGGCGACGTGATCGCCCGCTACAAGCGTGCGCGGGGGTTTGCGGTGCTGCACCCCATGGGCTGGGACGCCTTTGGCCTGCCGGCCGAGAACGCCGCCATGGAGCGCGGCGTCGACCCCAAGGCCTGGACCTACGAGAACATCGACCGGATGCGGGCCGAGCTGAAGGAGCTGGGGCTGGCCATCGACTGGTCGCGCGAGTTCGCGACCTGCGACGTCGAGTACTACGGCAAGCAGCAGGCCTGGTTCCTGGACCTGTTCAAGGCCGGCCTCGTCTACCGCAAGGAAAGCGTCGTCAACTGGGACCCGGTCGACCAGACGGTGCTGGCCAATGAGCAGGTCGAGGACGGCCGCGGCTGGCGCTCCGGCGCGATTGTAGAGAAGCGCAAGCTGAACCAGTGGTTCCTGCGCATCACCGACTACGCCGACGAGCTGGTCGACGCGCTGAAGACCCTGGACCGCTGGCCGGACAAGGTCCGGACCATGCAGGAGAACTGGATCGGCCGCTCCAAGGGGCTGAAGTTCTCGTTCGAGTTCGCCGGGGCGCCGCCGGCCGGATTCGATGGCGGCCTGGAAGTCTACACCACCCGGCCCGACACCCTCTTCGGGGCCAGCTTCGTGGGCGTCGCGCCGGATCACCCGTTGGCTGAGCAATTGGCGCAGGCCGACCCTAAGGTCGCCGCCTTCATCGCCGAATGCCGCAAGGGCGGCACCAGCGAGGCCGAGATCGAGACCGCCGAGAAGGTCGGCTGGGACACCGGCCTGAAGGTGAAGCACCCGTTCGATCCGGCCTGGGAGCTGCCGGTCTGGATCGCCAACTTCATCCTGATGGACTACGGCGCCGGCGCGATCTTCGCTTGCCCGGCCCACGACCAGCGCGACCTGGACTTCGCCCGCAAGTACCGCCTGCCGGTGAAGCCCGTCGTGCTGCCGCCTGGCGAGGACCCCGGCGCCTTTGACGTGGGCGACGAGGCCTACACCGGCCCCGGGACCATCTTCAATTCGGCATTCCTGGACGGCAAGGACGTGGAGGCCGCCAAGGCCGAGGCGATCGCCCGCATCGAGGCCATGGGCCGGGGCGAGGGGACGACCGTCTACCGGTTGCGCGACTGGGGCGTCGCCCGCCAGCGCGGCTGGGGCTGCCCGGTGCCAGTGGTGCACTGCGCAAAGTGCGGCGTGGTGGCCCTGCCCAAGAGCGCCCTGCCGGTCGCCCTGCCGGACGACCTGGATTTCGGCAAGCCCGGAAACGCCCTGGCCCGCCACCCGACCTGGAAGCACACCACCTGCCCCGATTGCGGCGGCCCGGCGGAGCGCGAGACCGACACCCTGGACACCTTCGTGGACTCCAGCTGGTACTTCGCGCGCTTCGCCGATACCGGCGCCGACGAGGCGATCTCCAAGGAAGCGGTCGACTACTGGCTGCCGGTCGACCAGTACATCGGCGGCATCGAGCACGCGGTGCTGCACCTGCTCTACGCCCGCTTCGTCACCAAGGCCCTGGCCGACCAAGGCCAGCTGTCGGTTCGCGAGCCGTTCGCCGGCCTGTTCACCCAGGGCATGGTGACCCACGAGAGCTACCGGCGTCAGAGCGGCGAGTGGGTCGAGCCGCGCGAGGTGGAGATCACCACTGAGGGCAAGACCCGGCGGGCCCGACTGATCTCGACCGGCGAGCCGGTGGTCATCGGCGACGTCGAGAAGATGAGCAAATCCAAGCGCAACACCGTCGCGCCGGAGGAGATCTTCGACGTCTACGGCGTCGACGCCGCGCGGCTGTTCGTGCTGTCCGACTCCCCGCCCGAGCGGGACGCCCATTGGTCGACCAGCGGGGTCGAGGGCGCTTGGCGCTTCGTCAACCGCGTCTGGGCGGAGTTCGACAGCCAGCCGGCGTCCGGCGAGGGGGACGGCGGGTCCGATCCTGCGGCCGACGAGCTGCGCGTCTTCACCCACCGCACGGTCAAGGCCGTGACGGAGGCGGTGGAGAGCTTCCGCTTCAACAGCGGCATCGCCCGGCTGTACGAATTCCTGAACAAGCTGAAGGAATATCCGGCGGCCGGGGCGAACCCCGCTGTGCTGGGGTCCCGTCAGGAGGCGCTGTCCGCCTTCGCCCGGCTGATGGCGCCCTTCACGCCCCACCTGGCGGAGGAGTGCTGGACACGGATCGGCGGTGAGGGGCTGGTGGCCAACGCCCCGTGGCCGGAGTTCGACCCGGCGCTGGCCCAGGACGCCGTCAAGGTCCTGCCGGTGCAGGTGAACGGCAAGCGCCGAGGCGAGGTCCGCGCACCGGCCGGCGCCGAGCCTGCCGACGTGGAGAAGATCGTGCTTGACGATCCGGAGATCACGCGGCGCCTTGAGGGCTTGACCATTCGCAAGGTGATCGTGGTGAAGGATCGCATCGTCAACATCGTGGCGGCCTGACCGATGGCCCGGCTCGCCGCCTTCGCCATAGCCGCGTGCGCCTTGGCGCTCTCCGGTTGCGGGTTCCAGCCACTTTACGGGCAGGCCGGGGTCACCGGCGGCCTTTCGGCGGTCGACGTGATCGCCCCTGAGGGCCGCACTGGCCATCTGATCCGCGAGCACCTGGACGACGCGCTGGCCAGCCGGCCGGGCGAGGCCAAGGCCTACCGCATGGACCTGGCCCTGCACGAGGTGCGCTATCCCCGCGGCCTGCGCGTGGATAACGTTGCGACCCGGTACGAATACGTGTTGACAGCGGACTACACCCTGCGGGCCCTGCCCTCCATGGCGCCGGTGAAGAACGGCCGGGCCCGGGTGACGTTGACCTACGACTCCGCGGACCAGCCCTACGCCTCCATCGCGGCCCAGCAGGACGCTCAGGACCGCGCCGCCCAGGAAGCGGCCCGCCGGATCCAGCTGGAGCTCGCCGCCTGGTTCGCCCAGCAGCGGGGCTGAGTCTTCCATGGAACTGAAGCGCCGCCCGGACATCGAGCGCTTCCTGAAGGCCCCGGACAAGGCTGTCCGCTGCGCGCTCATCTACGGCCCGGACGCCGGCGTGGTGCGCGAGCGCGGAGCCCAACTCGCCGCTGCGGCCACCGCCCGTCCGGACGACCCCTTCGACGTCGCCCTGATGACCGACGCCGACCTCGACAGCGGCGGCGCGTCGCTGGAAGGCGAGCTCTCGGCCCAGTCCATGATGGGCGGCCGGCGGCTGGTGCGGCTACGGCTCACGGCGGAGAAGTTCGAGAAGCAGGTCGCCGAAGCGCTGACGGCCCACGCTGAGGGCCGCCTGAACCCCGACGCCTTCTTCCTCATCGAGGCCGGGAACCTGGGCAAGCGCTCGGCGCTGCGGTCGGCGGCGGAGAAGGCGGCCGGAGCCGTCGCCATCCCCTGCTACGAGGACGAGCCGGGCGACGTGGCGCGCCTTGTGCGCGAGGCGCTGGCCAAGGACAACGTCAGCCTCAACAACGACGCCCTGGCGATGTTCGTCGCCCGTCTGCCGCGGGAGCGCGGCGTCGCCCGCCAGGAGATCGAGCGGCTGGCCCTGTTCCTGGGGCCCGGCAGCGGCCGGACGGCCACGCCGGAAGACCTCGAGGCGTTCCTGGGCGTGGAGCCCGAGGCTTCGCTGTTCGATGCGGCCTCCGACGCCTTCGGCGGCCGCCTCGCCGAGGCGCAGGCCGGTCTCCGCCGGGCCGCGCAGGAGGGTGAGGCCGGTCCGGCCGCCGTGCGGGCGATCGGCATGCACCTGGGGAAACTGCGGCGCACCCTCACGCTGGTGCAGAGCGGGGCCGGCGTGCAGGAGGCGGCCAAGGCGTCCGGCGTGTTCTGGAAGCAGGAGCGAGAGTTCCTGCGTCAGGCGAGAGCCTGGTCGCTGCCGGAGTTGGAGCGGATCCAGCCCGAGGTGCTGTCCGCCGACCGCGCCTGCAAGAGCGCCGGCGCCCCCGACCATCTGATCGCAGAGCGCCTGGCGCTGACCATCGCCAGCCGGGCGCGGCGGTTAGGGTTGTAACTGACCTTCCCC
>NZ_DATAGM010000379.1:0-4214 GCF_036263695.1 Phenylobacterium sp. | reverse complement strand
ACCATCTCCTTCTTGGCCTGACGGGCCTCCCGCTCCCCCTTCTGCACGGTCTGGACGATGCGGCGATAGTCGTCGATCGGCACGCCCGTTTCCTGGGCCAGGGCGGCGATCTCGGCGCGGATGTCGGCGATCTGGCCGGCGTCGTTCTGGGCGAACTTGCTCCAGCGGACGCCCAGCTCCTTGACCTTGTCGCCCCAGTCGGGGGTCATCTCGGAGCCGAGGTAGGCCTTCAGGAATTCACCGCGGCTGATGCCGTAGCTGTCGGCCAGGCGGAACAGCCGGCCTTCCAGGCCGACCAGCCGCTTGTTGATGGCGTAGAGCTGCTCGACCAGCGCCTCGATCCGGGCGTTGTTCAGCTTCAGCGTCTTCAGGTGCTGGACGATGGCCGAGGTGGCGGCGTTGTAGGCCTTGCGGTCGGCGTCCGACAGGTCCTGGCCGGCCAGCTTCTGGGCGACCAGCTTCTCCTGCAGGGCGCGGAAGCTCTCGAACTCGGCGGCGATGGCGTCGAGAGTGGCCATCACCCCTTCGCGCAGCTCCGCCTCCATGGCGCTGATCGTCGGGCCGGCGCCGTCGTCGAAGTCGTCGTCGCTCTCGCCGCCGGCTTCGCCTTCCTCGCCTTCGGCCTTGGCCTCTTCCGGCTCCTCGACTTCTTCGGCCGGGGCGGGGGCGGCGGCGCCGTTCAGGCCGCCGTAGGTCTGCTCGAGGTCGATCACTTCGCGCAGCAGGATGCGGCCGGAGCCGAGCTCCTCGCGCCAGACCATGATGGCTTCGAACGTCAGGGCGCTTTCGCACAGGCCCCGGATCATCGTGTCGCGGCCGGCCTCGATGCGCTTGGCGATGGCGATTTCGCCCTCGCGCGACAGCAGCTCCACCGAGCCCATCTCGCGCAGGTACATCCGCACCGGGTCGTCGGTACGATCGTAGGCCGGCTCCTTGGTGGTCTCGACGACCGCGGTCTCCTCGCGCGTCGCGACCTCGCCGCCCTCGGCGTCTTCTTCGGCCTCGACGACGTTGACGCCCATTTCCGACAGCATGGCGAGGGTGTCCTCGATCGCCTCGGAGGTGACTTCCTCGGAGGGGAGAACCTTGTTCAGCTCGTCCATCGTGACGTAGCCGCGGGCCTTGGCCTGCTTGATGAATTTCTTGACCGCAGCATCGGTAAGGTCGAGCAGCGGCCCGTCGCCGCCCTGACCTTCGACTGCGTTCGGAGTGGCTTCAGCTTCGGCCGCCGTGGTGCTCATCGACTTCTCCAATCCGGCCAAATCCCCTGCAAGAACGGGGCCGGACATGCTTAATGGGCCGTACGCAAGGACCTCGGGCTTTAAGACCCTGGGTCCTTCCAAATCGTTCCCGTCCTTATTGCGCGCGTCAGTGCGTCGCGCTCAGCCTTCAGGCGCATGAAGCGGGCAGCGTCGGAACTGCCGGCTTCGAGCGCACGTTTGGCGCTGGCCAGGTCCTGTTCCAACGCAGACAGCTGCGACAATGCGTCGAAGGCCTGCGACCACTGGGCTCTGGCGGCACTGAGGGAGACATCCTCTTGGAGGAAGGGCGCGCCCGACTTCGCGGCGGCCCGGTCGATGTCTGTCAATAGCTCGCTAAACCCGCAGGATCGCAGATGGCGTGTGAGTGACGCCGTGTCAAGGTGCTCGGCCTCCAGGCGCAGGCGGATGATTTCTCTTACCATTTCGGACAATGCAGCTTCCCCGAAGCCGTCCGCGGTCAGAGCATCCTCCAGATGGTCGTCCAGAATGGGCGGATCGCGAACGGCGTAGAGCGCCATCGCGGCGGCCAGGAAGTCCATTCCATGCGCGAGGTTACGGGCCGCGGCCTTGCCTTCGGGGGTGGAGGGCAGCACCCGCCAGGGCTCCTCCCACTCGCGGCGGTTCCGCGCCCGCCGCCCGCCGGGGCCGGGTTGCGGCGCCTGACGCGCGGGCCGCTCGAACAGCGCGTCGAAGCGCCTCAGGAGCTCGTCGCGGTAAGCCTGGGCCAGGTCCGCGTCCTGGATCAGCGAGGCGGCCTTTCGCAGCCGGCCCTTCAATCCGGCCCGGCGCTCGGGCGTGTCGTAGGGCTCCATGTCCCGCTCGCGGGCGAACAGCGCGTCGACGAAGGCGGTGGTCTGGGAGAGCTGGCTCTTCAGCGCCGCCGGCCCCTGCTCGCGAAGCACGTCGTCGGGATCCTTGCCGCCCTCGACGATGGAGAACTTCAGGCTGCGGCCGGGCTTCAGCAGCGGCAGGGCCCGGTCGATGGCCCTGGAGGCGGCCTGGGCGCCGGCCCGGTCGCCGTCGAAGCAGAGGGTCGGCTCCGGATGCAGCCGCCAGAGGATATCCATCTGGTCCTCGGTCAGCGCCGTGCCCAGCGGGGCCACGCCCGCGACCCCGGCCCGCTGGCAGGCGATGGCGTCCATGTAGCCCTCGACCACCACCAGCGGCGGCGCCTCTCCCGAGGGCGCGGCGCCGAGGATCCGGCGCGCCTCGGGCAGGCCGTAGAGGTTGGCGCCCTTGTGGAAGAGCGGGCTCTCCGGGCCGTTGAGGTATTTGGCCCGCTCCTGCGGGTCCATCGCCCGGCCGCCGAACGAGACCACCCGCCCGCGCCCGTCGGTGATCGGGAAGATGATCCGGTCGCGGAACCGGTCGTAGGGCGCGCCCCCGCTCTCCGGGGCGATCAGCAGCCCCGACTCCACCAGTTCGGCGGGCCGGGCGCCCTTGGCGACAAGGTAGTCCTTCAAGGCGGTGCGCCCGCCCGGCGCATAGCCCAGCCGGAAGCGCTTCCACTCGCTTTCAGGAAGGCCGCGCTTCTCCAGATAGGCGCGCGCCTCCCGCCCGACCGGCCGTCTCAGCTCGGCCTCGAACCACTGGGCGGCGAGCTCCAGCCAGTCGGCCAGGCCCTGGCGCTTCTGCTCCTGGCGGGCGGACTCGGGGTCGGGCGTGGGTAAGGCGAGGCCCGCCTCGGCGGCGAGCCGCTCCACCGCCTCGGCGAAGGTGAGCCGCTCGGTCTCCTGCAGGAAGGTGATCAGGTCGCCGTTTTTGCCGGACGAGAAATCGAAGAACTGGCCCTTCTCGTCGTTGACGTAGAAGGACGGCGTCTTCTCCTTGTTGAAGGGCGAGAGGCCGACGTACTCGCGGCCCTGCTTGCGCAGCTTCACGCTCCGCCCGATCACGTCCGAGGGGCGGAGGCGGGCTTTGATCTCGTCTAGGAATCGCTCGTCGAAGCGCACGGTCGCGCAGCATAGATCGCGCCCGGCCGCTGAGTCCCGATCGCTTAACGCCGCGGGGCTCAGGCCGGCAGGTGACCCAGCTTGTCTGGGTTTCGGACCATGTAGATGCCCTTGAGCTTGCCGTCCGGGCCGGGCTCGAAGGCGACCGTGGCCGGCCCGTCCTCGCGCACCAGGATCACGCCGAAGTAGCCGTTGATGCGGACGGGCTTGAGCTCCAGGGCCGCGTAGGGTTCGGCCTCGCGCCAGGCCAGCCCCTGCAGCAGTCGCAGGACGTCTTCGCGGCCGATCAGCGGGCGCAGCGAGGCCTTCCGCTTGCCGCCGCCGTCGGTGATCATCACCGCGTCCTCGGCCAGGAGTTCGTTCAGGGCGGCGACGTCCCCGTTCGAGGCCGCGGCCATGAAAGCCATCGCCAGCCGGCTCACCTCCTCCTGGCTCACCGAGAAGCGCGGGCGCGTATCCTTGACGTGGGACCTGGCCCGGCTGGCCAGCTGGCGCACGGCCGCCTCACTGCGGCCCAGCGTCTCGGCGACGGAGGCGTAGTCCTCGTCGAACACGTCGTGCAGCAGGAAGACCGCCCGCTCTAGAGGCGAGAGCCGCTCCAGCGCCAGCAGGAAGGCGATGGAGACGTCCTCGGCCCGCTCCACGGGGTCGGCGGTCAGTTCCTCGATCAGCGGCTCGGGCAGCCACGGGCCGCGGTAGGCCTCGCGCCGCACCTTGGCGGCCCGCAGCCGGTCTATACACAGGCGGCTGGTGGCGCGGACCAGCCAGCCTTCCGGGTCGGCGATGTCTTCCCCTGCCCCGCTCCAGCGCAGCCAGGCGTCCTGCACCGCATCCTCGGCCTCGGCCACCGAGCCCAGCATCCGGTAGGCCAGCCGCGTCAGCCGCGGCCGGTGCGCCTCGAAGGTAGCGGTCCGGTCCATCGCGACCACCTTACGCCGCCAGCGCCGGCGGGTGCACCACCGGCGCCGCCTCGCCCGCCACGACGATGCGCGAGCAGGCC
>NZ_DATAGM010000378.1:0-17109 GCF_036263695.1 Phenylobacterium sp. | reverse complement strand
CTCGGCCACGCCGACATCGCGACCACCCAGATCTACACGCACGTGGCCGGGGACCGGCTGCGCGAGGTGGTCGAAACCAAACACCCGCTGGGCCGTAAACGCTAGCGTGCCGGAGAACCTCAACGACCTAGACGGCCTCGTTCTGTTCGCGATCGGCCGCACGCCCGTGACCCTGGGCGGCGTGGTCGTCGGCCTGCTGATCATCGTCGGCGGGTTCGTCGCCGCAAGGCTGGCGACGATCGGGCTCGAGCGGGTGCGCGGCCGCAGCCGCCATGGCAAGGCCGCGCTCTACATCGTCGAGAAGCTGATCGCCTACGGCCTGGTGATCGTCGCCTTCGTGGCCGGCCTGTCGACCATCGGGCTCAACCTCTCCTCGCTCGCCGTGTTCGCAGGCGCCATTGGCGTCGGCGTGGGCCTGGGCCTTCAGGGCATCGTGAAGGAGTTCGTCTCCGGCCTGGTGCTGATCTTCGACCGGGTGATGAACGTCGGCGATTACGTCGAGCTGGAGGACGGCAAGCGCGGTCTGGTCCAGGAGATTGGGCCGCGGGCGGTGCGGATCCGCACCAACGACAACGTCGACATCCTGGTGCCGAACTCCAAGTTCATCGACGGGCCGGTGGTCAACTGGACGCTGCACGGTCAGGGCCGGCGCATCCACATCCCGTTCAGCGTCGCCTACGGCTCGGACCGCGAGACGGTGCGCCAAGTGGTGCTGGAGGCCGCCCGCAGCGTGCCCTTCACCCTGCCGGAAGACGAGACCCGCAAGAGCCAGGTCTGGCTGGTCGGATTCGGCGACAGCGGCCTGCAATTCGAGCTGCTGGTCTGGCCGCAGCTTGACGCAGTCAAGCGTCCGGCCGCCATGCACGCCGCCTACACCTGGGCCATCGCCGAGGCCCTCGAGTGCGCCGGCATCGAGGTGCCCTTCGCTCAGATGGACGTGCGCTTCCGCAGCCTTTTCGGACAGGAGGGCGAGGATGCCCTCAAAGCCCTGCGCCTCGACCGCAGCGACCTGCACCGCGAGACGCCTCACGCGCCCGCGCCCGCCTCCACCAACGACGCCGCCGACGACCTCGCCCGGCCGCTGCCGACGCCGGAGCCGGAGGAGCGAGCGGAGGGACGGTGACCAGATCCTCCCCCACCGGGGGAGGGGGACCGCCGAGCGGTGGAGGGGGGGCACATCCCGCGCGGTGGATATGCGACCCGTGGCGACTCTGCGCCCCTGAACCCCTCAGTCGCTTCGCGACAGCCCCCTGTGGGGGAGCATCTTGTGCAGACAGAGAAAGGCCGCCCGCTCGGTGAGCGGGCGGCCTTCCACCTCACGGGCTGTCGGCGTTAGCCGTTAACCCCAGTACCGGAAGCGGCCGGCGTCATCGACGAACCGGTAGCGGCCGCTCTCGTCCGGACAGACGCGGACGTAGCGGAATTCCTCTTCGCGGCCATCGCGGTCGAAGTCGACCGGGGCGGGGGCCAGGCGGCAGCGCATACGATTGTAGTAGCTGTAGTCGTAGCGGCTCCCCCGCCGCCAGTTGGTCGGCTCGCGATAGGGGACGGTCTCGTTGTAGCTGTAGTAGTAGCCGCGGTCGTCGCAGCGGGCGGTGGACTTGCCGATGCCGAGGCCGACGCCGCCGCCGACGATGGCGCCCAGGACCGCGCCTTCGGTGCGGGCGTTGCGGGCCGCGACGTTCGAGCCCAGGACGGCGCCGGCGATCGCGCCGAGCACCGCGCCGGCGGTGGCGTTGCGGTCTTCACGACGATTGCAGTCCACATTCACAGGGGCGCCGTAAGCGGTGTTGCGACCGTAGTAGCCCGCGCTGGGCGCGACGGCGTAGCCGTCGTACCTGGGACTCGGGGCCACGGCGTAGGCGCCATCCCAGTTCCGTTCGTCCCACACCGGCGCCGGACCGTAACGGCGGGCGTAGGCGCCGTAGCCCCAGCGGGCGTCGTAGGCGGCGCGGGCGCGCTCGTAGTCGTCGCGGCGGCGGTCATACTCGCGGCGGGCCTGCTCGTAGCTGGCGCGCTGGGACTGATAGTCGGCCTGCTCCTCGCGGTATTCCCGCAGGTCTTCGCGGTATTGCTGCGGGTAGTATTGGGCGTAGGCGGCGGGCGCGGCTGTGCTCAGCGCCACGGCGGCGGCCATGCCGATCTTCAAGGGCTTGTTCATTGCAAAGGCTCCGTTCTCTCCTCGGGCCGCGCAGCGCATTTCGAGTGTTGGCGCGCCGCGCGTAAGACGTTCCGGCCCGCATGTCCGACCCCCCGAACGACATGGGCTCGGCTCGACCTCGGGCTAACAAACGAACACTTGGGTGGGGAGTTGCACCTCCCGAGGCGCCGCCTCCGGGCCGGGCGTTGAATCTCTTCACATTGTTGTGTGACCGAGCCGACAGAGGCTCAGTGCGACCCCGTCTGCGAGTGCGGCGCGGACACAGGCTTGCTCTCCGGCGATCCCTTCTCCCGCAGCCATATGGCGATCACCACCAGCACGGCTGTGGAGAGGAACTCGCTCTGCCAGTTCTGGAAAGATTCGAACCAGAACTGCGGCTCGGTCACGTGATCCATCACGGTCGGCGGCGGATCCCCGTGCTCCATCGCTTCCTGGGCGTGCCGCCGGGCGCTGTTCACCCAGTGCAGAACGAAGGAGATCAGGAACAGCGTCATCATCGCCAGCCCCAGGGAGTGGGCGTAGAGCCTGGCGATCAGCCCGCCCTTGCGCACCGGACCGGGCGCCTCGGGCTTGTCGGCGTCGAGCGCGGGGTCGCGATCCTGCGGCGACGGCTTGTCGGGGTCCTTCGATTCGGGCGAGCCGCGCTGGAAGAGGTAGGCCGTCAGCATCACATAGGCCCACATCTGCAGGAACTCGCTCTCCCAGTTCTCGAAGAGGGCGGAGAGGAATTCGCCGCTGACCAAGAAACCGCCCAGGGTGAGCAGGGCCTGATCATGCTCGGCGAGGGTCTCGTTCTCTTGCGCCCATCCTGCGAACACCTGGCCAACAAGGCTCGCCGCGAACAGAAGCAGCAGAACGATGCTGAGGCTGTTGTCTCTGATCCAGCTCTTCATGAGCATTAGACGCTGCGGCCATGGCGCAGGTTCCCGAGACTTGTGAGGGCGCAGCTTCCCTTCTAGTTTCCGACCCTTCCGCGAACGGCAGGAAGCGAACCCCGGATGCCCCCCCACTACCTCGAGTTCGAGCGGCCCATCGCCGATCTCGAAGCCAAGATCGAGGAGCTTCAGAAGGTATCCGAATCCGCCAATCCCGGCGCCCTGGACGCCGAGATCGAGGCGCTGCGCGCCCGGGCCAACGAGCTGCGCCGGCAGGCCTACTCGAAGCTGGACGCCTGGCAGAAAACCCAGGTCGCCCGCCATCCCGACCGGCCACACTTCACCGACTACGTAGCCGAGCTCATCGAAGACTTCGTCGAACTGCGCGGCGACCGCACCTTCGCCGACGACCAGGCGCTGATGGGCGGCCTTGGCCGGTTCCGGGGGCGGCCGGTGGTGGTGATCGGCCAGGAGAAGGGCCGCGACACCGTCAGCCGCGTGAAGCACAACTTCGGCCTCGCCCGGCCCGAGGGCTACCGCAAGGCGATCCGGCTGATGGACATGGCCGAGCGGTTCAACCTGCCGGTCATCTCACTGGTGGATACGGGCGGGGCCTATCCCGGCGTCGGCTCCGAGGAGCGCGGCGTGGCGGAGGCGATCGCCAGATCCACCGAGCGCTGCCTTTCGCTGAAGACGCCGCTGGTGGCCGTGATCACTGGCGAGGGCGCCTCCGGCGGAGCCATCGCCATCGCCTCGGGCTCCAGCGTTCTGATCCTCGAGCACTCCATCTACATGGTGATCTCGCCCGAGGGAGCGAACGCCATCCTCTGGCGCGGCGCCCGCACCGCCGAGGAGGCGGCCAAAGCGATGAAGATCACCGCCCAGGATCTCCTGAAGCTGAAGATCGTCGACAAGATCATCCCCGAGCCCCCCGGCGGCGCGCATTCCGATCCGGCCGCCACCATCCGCGCCGTCGGCGACGCCATCGAAGCCGAGCTGCTGAAGCTCGAGAACCTGTCCCCTGAGGAGATACTCAAGCGGCGGGCGGAGCGCTTCTACGCGATAGGGCGATTGGCCTAGGGCTATTTTCTCTCCCAAGGATGGGAAAGGCATAGGCTAGGCGATCGCCCTCAGAGCCTCAGCGAGCTCGTCCACCGCCTCGGCGGTCGTCGCCCAGCTGCACATGAACCGCACCGAGCCGTCCAGGAAGCGGTAGACGAACCAGCCGGAGGCGTGGAGGCGCTGAAGCGTCGGCTCGTCCATGTCGACGAACACGGCGTTGGCCTCCACCGGGTGGCGGACAGGGAAGGGCATGGCGTCGGCAAGCCGGCGCGCCATGGCGTTGGCGTGGCCGGCGTGGCGCAGGATGGCGCCGTCCTCCAGGAGCCCGACGAAGGGGGCGGCGTAGAAGCGGGCCTTCGAGGGCAGCTGGCCGGCCTGCTTCAGACGCGCGTCGAAGCGGTCCCGCAGCCTGGGATCGAAGATGACGATGGCTTCGGAGGGCGTCGCGCCGGCCTTCGTCCCGCCGAACACGGCGACGTCGCAGACGTCTTTCAGCCGCCTGGCGTCGAACCCGCCGGCTACCGCGTTTGCCAGCCGCGCGCCGTCCAGGTGGATTGGCAGGCCCTTGGCGCGGACCGGCGCGGCCAGCGCCGCCAGCTCGTCCGCCGAGTAGACCGTGCCGTACTCGGTGGCGTTGGTCACCGACAGGGCCGCGGCGGCCTGGCGGTGGGCGAAGGGCGGCTGCGACAGGGGGCTGGCCAGCGCCTGCGGCGTCAGCTTGCCCGAGGCGCCGGGTAGGGCGATCAGTCCCACGCCGTGGCCGAACAGGCCCGGCGCGCCAGTCTCGTCGGTGCAGATGTGGGCGTGCTCGTGGGCCATGACGGCGTCGAACGAGCGGCAGATGGCCGACAGCGCGATGGCGTTGGCCGCCGTGCCGGAGGCGACGAACCGCACCTCGGCGTCGGCGTCCAGGAAGGCCCGCACCAGGTCGGCCGCCCGCGCGCTGACCGCGTCCATGCCATAGGCCGGCGCGAACCCCATGTTGAACCTGGCCAGCGCCGCCATGGCCTCAGGGGCGGCGGGGGCTGTGTTGTCCGAGGCGAAGTCGTAGCGGCCGCTCATCCGATCTCCCGGGCCCAGGCGCGCACGTCTTCGACGTAGAGCTCCGGCTGCTCCATCGCCGCGAAATGGCCGCCCTTGGGCATCTCGCTCCAGCGGACGATGTTGTAGGCCCGCTCGGCGAAGCTGCGCGGCGGCGCCTTGTAGAGCGGCTCGCCGGGATAGTTGGCGAAGGCCGTAGGCGTCTCCACCCGCTCGCCGGCCTCGAAGGCCAGCCGGCCCTCCTCGAGCAGGCCCCGGTAGTACCAGGCGCCGGTCGTGAAGCTGCCGGTCATCACATAGATCATGATGTTGGTCAGCAGCCGCTCGCGGCCGAACGCCTGGTCGAGGTCGCGGCCGGCCATGTCGCTCCAGTCGTAGAACCGCTCGAGAATCCAAGCCGCCTGGCCCACGGGGTTGCCGGCGCCCAGCCAGGCGATCGATTGGGGCTTGGACGACTGCAGGCGGAAGTAGGCGCCCAGGACGTCCATCATCGCACCTTGCCTCTGGGCCCAGGCGACCTCGTCAGGCGTCTGCGGACCCCCGTGCGGGCGAAAGCCCAGCATGTTGAGGTGGATGGCTTTCACCGACGCGGCGTGCTCCCGGCCCAGCCAGGAGGTGACCATCGCGCCCCAGTCGCCGCCCTGCGCCAGGTAGGACGAATAGCCCAGCACGTCCGTCATCAGCGTGTTGAACAGCCGCGCGGTGGTCCGCTGGCCGATCGGCCGCGTCGGCTTGGACGAGAAGCCGAAGCCGGGCAGGGAGGGGACCACCAGGTCGAAGGCGTCGGCCGCCTCGCCGCCGAACCGCGAGGGGTAGGCCAGCGGCTCGATCGCCCGCCAGAACTCATAGTGCGACCCGGGCCAGCCATGGCTGACGAGCAGCGGCCGCTTGCCCACCGCCTCGCCGACCACATGCAGGAAGTGCAGGTCGTGGTCCTCGACACGTGCCGTGAACTGCGGAAACCGATTGAGGTCGGCGACGGCGGTCTGAGCGTCCCAGTCCTCGGTCCAATAGCGGCAGAACTCGCGCAGGTAGCCGGCGTCGCACCCATAGGCCCAGCCGTTCTCCACCTCGGGCGCCGGCGGCCAGGGATAGGTGCGCACCTGGTCCAGCACCTTGCGCACCTCGGCGGCGGACCAATCCACGCTGAACGGCTTCGGCTCTGACATGGGCGCCTCCCTTATGGGCGCACTTGGGGCGAGTGACGCGGCGCGCGTCAAGCCGGGCTCAGTGCGGGCGGAGGCCGCGGGAGAGGGCGTGGCTTAGGTTGGAGGCGAGCTTGCGGGGGTCGGTCCCGGGGTCGAGCTTTCCGGCCAACGCCAGCAGCACGACGCCGTGGGTCGCAGCCCAGAACATCGCCCCGATCTCCTCCGGATCGCCGGCCAGCACGCCGGCGTCGATCAGCCCCCCGACATAGCTGCTCATCGTGCGCCGGGCTCGTTCGGCCGCGCGCCGCAGGTCGGGGTAGTTGAGCTCGTTCGGCTGATGCAGGTCGAACATCAGCTTGTAGGTCTGCGGGTGGGCGAAGGCGAAATCGAGATAGGCCTCGGCCACCTTCGTGCTCCGGGCGCGGGCGTCCCCCGGCTCGGCGTAGGCCGCCTCCAGCGCCTGCGCGAACCGGTCGAAGGCGCCGGCCCGCACCGCGGCCAGGATGTCGTCCTTGTCCTTGAAGTAGCGGTAGGGCGTCATCGGGCTGACGCCGAGTTCGCCGGCGAGCTGGCGCATCGTCACCGCGTCAGGGCCGCGCTCGGAGAACAGCCGCTCGGCCGCCTCGCACAGGCGCTCGCGAAAACCGGCGACGTCGGACTCAGACAGGGTGCGCGGCATGTCCTCACGATTCTTTCACTGACGCACAGATTGCCAGCCGAAAGGTGTTACGCCATAAATTTACAACGTAAGTCTTTCCTGGTCCAAAGGAGACGGCGATGGACGGCGCTGTGATGACCAACCCCTATCTACGGGGCAACTTCGCCCCAGTGCGGACGGAGGACGACTTCGAGCTCGCCGTCACCGGCGAGATCCCGGAGGGGCTTCGCGGGACCCTCTACCGCAACGGACCCAATCCGCAGTTCGAGCCGCGCGACCCCAATCACCATTGGTTCCTGGGCGATGGGATGATCCACGCGTTCCGCGTCGAGGACGGCAAGGTCGTTTACCGCAACCGCTACGTCCGCACACCCAAGTGGACGCTCGAGAACGCCGCCGGCCGTTCGCTGTTCGGCGCCTGGGGCAACCCGATGACCACCGACCGGTCGGCGATGGGCCAGGACAGCGGCGCGGCCAACACCAACATCGTCTGGCACGCCGGACGGCTGCTGGCGCTGGAGGAGGGGCACATGCCGTTCGAGCTGGCGCCGGGCACGCTGGACCCTCGCGGCTACGCGCAGGCCTACGGCGGCCGGGTCACCGCCCACCCGAAGATCGACCCGGTCACCGGCGAGATGGTCTGGTTCGCCTACTCGGCCGGCGAGACGCCGCTGAACGCCCGCGTCGCCTATGGCGTCACCGACGCGAAGGGAGAGGTCGTCCGGCGCGACGTGTTCGAGGCGCCCTACGCCTCGATGGTCCACGATTTCCTGGTGACCGAGCGGTTCGCCCTTTTCCCGATCCTGCCGCTCACCGGCAGCATCGAGCGGGCGATGAGCGGCCGGCCCGCCTATGCCTGGGAGCCGGAGAAGGGTGCGTTCGTGGGCGTGATGCGCCGGGACGCCGACGTCTCGACCATCCGCTGGTTCAACGCCGGCCCCTGCTACGTCTTCCACCCGATGAACGCCTGGGAGGAGGGCGAGAAGATCCACGCCGACGTCATGCGCTACGAACGGGCGCCGCTGTTCCCTAACCCGGATGGCTCGCCAGGGCGGCCGTGCGGGGCCAGGCTCGTCCGCTGGACCTTCGACCTGGCCGGCGGCAGCGACGCCGTCGTCGAGACACCGCTGGAGGATCTGATGGGCGAGTTCCCGAGGTTTGACGAGCGCCGGGCGGGCCTGCCCTACCGCCACGGCTGGTACGCCGCCGATACCCGGGACTCAGACACCATCAAGATGAACGCCATCGCCCACATCGACCTACAGGCCGGCCGCCGCCAGGTCTGGGAGCTTCCGGCCGGCGACTTCGCCTCCGAGCCGGTGTTCACGCCGCGCACCGCGGACGCGCCGGAAGGCGAGGGCTGGCTGACGACGGTGATCTACCGCGGCGCGGAGGACCGCAGCGACTTCGTGGTGCTCGACGCCCAGGACGTGGCCCGCGGCCCGATCGCCACCGCCGCCCTGCCGCGCCGCGTGCCGTTCGGCTTCCACGGCAACTGGGTTCCGGGCTGAAACGGCTCTGCTAAGCTTCGCGGAGGACAACAGGAGGGCGACGATGGACGCTTGGGACATGCTGGTCGCCAAGGACGACCTGCGGCGCACGCAGATCGTCGCCTCCGACGCAGCGAGCCGGGAGCTGGCCGACGGCGAGGCGCTGCTGGAGGTGGAGAGCTTTGCGCTCACCGCCAACAACATCACCTACGGCGCCCTCGGCGACGCCTTCCGCTACTGGAAGTTCTTCCCGGCTCCTGACGGCTGGGGGCGCATCCCCGCCTGGGGCTTCGCGAGGGTGGTGCGCTCCATGGCGGCGGACGCGCCGGAGGGCCTGCGCCTCTTCGGCTACTGGCCCATGTCGACGCACCATGTGGCGCAGCTGAAGGCGACACCGGCGGGCGTCGTCGACATATCGCCCCACCGAGCGGAACTGCCGCCGACCTACAACGCCTACACGCCTGCCCCGGGCGACGAGCTTGACGACCATCGCTCGCTGCTGCGCCCGCTGTTCACCACCGGCTGGCTGATCGACGACCAGCTGTCGGAGGATCCGTCCCTGACGACGCTGGTCCTCTCCAGCGCCTCCAGCAAGACCGCGATGTCGCTCGCCTGGTGTGCGCGCCGGCGCGAGCTGAGGGTGGTGGGCCTGACCTCCGGCCGCTCGGTGGAGCTGTTGAATGGCCTCCGTCTCTACGATGATGTCCTGCCCTACGAGGCCGCGGGGCAGCTGACGGCCGACGGCCGCGCCGTCTACGTCGATTTCGCCTCGCTCGCCGACGTCACGGCCGCCGTCCATCGTGCGCTCGGAGCTGCGCTGACGCGCAGCGTCATCGTGGGGCTGACACATTGGGAGAGCGCCAACTCCGGGGCGCCGCCGCCCGATGTCGGTCCCGCGCCCGCGGTGTTCTTCGCCCCCGATCAGGTCCAGAAGCGGCTGAAGGACTGGGGGCCAGAGACCTTCCAGCAGCGCTACACAGAGGCGCTCCGCGGTTTCGTCGCCGACAGCCCCTGGCTCAAGCTGCGCCATCACCAGGGGGCCGAGGCGCTGCAGGCCCTCTACGCCGACGTGGTCGAGGGCCGTGTCCGTCCCGACGAAGGCCACATCCTCCGCCCGCGCTAGGCTGGGCCGCGCCGACGCCTTATCAAAGCTCCCAACCAACAAGGGGAGGGGCCGATGAGAGCCGTCTGGTACGACCGCACGGGGCCGGCGCGCGAGGTGCTGCAGCTGGGCGAGCTGCCGACGCCTCAGGCCGGTGTCGGCCAGGCGCTGATCCGCATCAAGGCCTCGGGCGTGAACCCGTCGGACGCCGGCATGCGGCGGGCAGGTCCCATGGCGTATCCGCGGATCGTGCCCAACAGCGACGGCGCGGGCGTCGTCGAGGCCGTGGGGCCCGGCGTCTCGCAGCGCTGGGTCGGCAAGCGGGTGTGGTTCTACAACGGCCAGCGCAATGGCCGCGCTTTCGGCTCGGCGGCCGAGTACATCGAGCTCGACGTCGACCTCATCCGCGAGCTGCCGGACGAGGTCTCCTTCGCGGAAGGGGCGACGCTGGGGATCCCCTGCATGACGGCCCACGTGGCGCTGTTCAAATCGGGCCCGGTGCAGGGCCGCACCGTGCTGGTCACCGGCGGGGCCGGCGCCGTCGGCCACTACGCCGTCCAGCTCGCCCACTGGGCCGGGGCCACGGTGATCGCCACCGTTAGCTCCGAGGACAAGGCCGACCGCGCCCGGGCCGGCGGCGCCGACCACGTGATCGACTACCGCCGCGACGACGTCGCCGCCAAGGTGCGCGAGCTGACCGGCGGGGAAGGCGTGCACCACATCGTCGACGTGGACTTCGGCGGCAACCTCGCCGCCAGTCTGGCGTCGCTGCGCATGAACGGCTCCCTCGCCTTCTACGCCACCCGCGGCGAGGCCGCCCCGCAGGTCCCGGCCGGAGCCCTGATGCGCCTCAACCTAGGCGTCCACGGCGTCTACCTGCCGGTCTCCCCGCACGAGCAGCGCCGCCGGGCCCAGGACGACATCACCCGCTGGATTGGGACCGGGAAGCGGATCCTCTCCGTCGCCGGCACCTTCCCGCTGGAAGACACCGCCGGCGCCCATGAGCTGGTGGAGTCGGGCGGCAAGGTCGGCACCGCGGTGGTGGAGGTCGACTGAAGCGATCGGCGCCTCGACAACCTCTGGCGGAGCGCCCTAGGCTCGCCTCACCTGGGAGGTGTGCCTTGCGTAGACTCTTGATAGCCGGCTTGGCCGGCGCGACGGCGCTGTCCGGCCCGTCGCTGGCCGCCGACGGCCGTGACCTGTCGCTGACGATCTACAACACCAACCTGGCGCTCGTGGAGGACGTCCGGACCATGCCGATACCCGCCGGGCGTCAGCGGCTGGAGTTCAAGGACGTTTCGGCCCAGATCCGTCCCGAGACCGTGTCCCTAAGCGCGCCTAACATCGCCATTGTCGAGCAGAACTTCGACTTCGACCTGCTCACTCCGGCCAAGCTGATGGAGAAGGCGGTCGGCCAGCAGGTGCAGATCGTCCGCACCAACCCCGGCACCGGCGCCGAGGTGCGCGAAACGGCCACGGTGCTGTCGGTCAACGCTGGGGTGGTGCTGCGCATCGGCGATCGCATCGAGGTGCTGCGCGACGACGGCGTGCCGACCCGGGTGATCTTCGACTCGATCCCCGAGAACCTTCGGGCCCGGCCGACGCTGTCGGTGACCGTTCAGTCCGGCGGGACAGGGACGCGCGCCGCGCGGCTGAGCTACCTGACCACGGGCCTATCGTGGAAGGCCGACTACGTCGCCCTGTTCGACGAGCCGGCCGGGCGGCTGGACCTGCAGGGCTGGGTGACGCTGACCAATCAGTCCGGCGTCGCCTATCCGGACGCCGAGATCCAGCTGGTGGCCGGCGACGTCAACCTGACCTCGGGACCCATGAACTGGGATTATTGGCGCCAGCAGCAGGCCCAGCGGCGGAACGTGCGCGCCGGGGGACGGGAGACCAGCGGCGAGCGGCCGATAGGCGACTATTACATCTACCCCATGCCGGCCCGTTCCACGGTGGCCGAGAACCAGACCAAGCAGATCAGCTTCCTGGACGTGAAGGGCGCCGCCGCCCGTAAGGCCTATGAGTACACGGTGGTGGGCTTCGAGAGCTCGGACGTGGCCCAGAGCGTCGACAGCGCCCTCCAGTTCACCAACTCCAGCTCTGGCGGCCTGGGCGCCCAGCTGCCAGCAGGGGTCCTACGGGCCTATATCCGCGACGGCTCGGGCGATCCGAAGTTCGTGGGCGAGAACGCCATCGGCCATACGCCGCGCGGCTCCGACATCTCGGTGAAGCTGGGCGAGGCCTTCGACATCACCGTGCAGCCCACTCTGGTGAAGTCCGAGCTTGTTTCCAGTTCGCCGCACCGGGTCCGCTACGAGATGAGATATCTGGTGCGCAACGCCAGCAGCCGGCCGGTCACCGTGCGGCTTCGCCAGTCCGCCGACTGGTCGCGGGCGAAGATGCAGATCACCCGCGAGAGCCTTGAGAGCCGCCGAGTGGACACCAGGACCGTCGATTGGGACGTCCCGGTCCCGGCCGGCCGCGAGACGGCGCTGACATTCACCACGGTGGTCGAGCCCTGATGATGCGCGGCAGCCTGGCGGCGCTGGCGATCCTGGCGGCCTGGCCGGTTGCGGCCGAGGTCGTCTCCGAGGCGCCGGAGGCGGTCAGCGTCACCGTGTACCGTGAGGGCGGGGCCGCCGCCGAGGACCTCTGGGACGGCGGCCCCGGCGAAGGCCTGGTGCTGATCAGCGAGACGCGAACCATCGAGCTGCCGGCCGGCGAGAGCCGGCTGAAGTTCCGCGGCGTCGCCGACACCATGGTGGCCCGGACCGCCGCGTTGGACGGCTTGCCTGCGGAGGTCCTGGAGCGGAACCAGGACTATGACCTCCTCAGCCCCGGTTCGCTGCTCGATCGCTCGATCGGCCGCACGGTCCGGCTGGTGCGCACCAACCCCGCGAGCGGGCTGCAGACCGAGGAGCGGGCCGTGGTCCGCTCCGACGTACGAGGCGTGGTGCTGGACTTCGGCGACGGCCGGATCGAGGCGTTGCGCTGCAGCGGACTGCCCGAGCGGCTGGTGTTCGACGAGCTTCCGCCGGAGCTGGCCGACAAGCCCACATTCTCGGTGCTCGCAAGGGCCCCTGCCGCGGGCCGCTACAAGGTCCGGCTCTCCTACCTCGCCACCGGCGTCTCGTGGGCCGCCGACTATGTGGCGCAGATCGCCCCCGACGGCCGAACCCTTGACCTCTCGGGCTGGATCACCCTGTCGAACCGGACGAGCGCGACCCTTCGCGATGCGCCGACCCAAGTCGTCGCGGGCAATCTCTCGCGCGATGAGGACACGGTCCCAGTGGAGGTAGAGGCGCAGGGCGTCACGACGGATTGCTGGCTGCCCGACGCACCGGTCGGCATTCAGCAGATCCCCCTTCCGGCGCCGATGGCCTCCATGCGAGTGGAGGTGGAGGAGGTCGTCGTCACCGGCTCATTCATCGCGCGGCAGTCGGAGCTGGGCGACTACAAGCTCTACACCCTGCCCGTGCCGACCACGTTGGCCGCCAATCAGGTGAAGCAGATCCGCTTCCTCGATCAGACGGGCGTGCGGTTCGACCGCCTCTATCGCTTCGAGCTCGATCCCGAACCTGACGGCGACGAGCCGCTCCACCCGAGCGTGCTGCTGCGCATGAAGAACCTGTCGGCCGATGGGCTCGGCGTGCCGCTGCCTCAGGGAAACGCCGCAGTCATGGAGCGCGTCGGCGGCCGCATGGTGTTCGCCGGCGAGGACCAGGTGCGCGACACCGCTGTCGGCCTTCCGTTCGAGATCACCTTCGGCCAGGCCCAGGACGTCGGCCTGATGCCCCGCGTGACCAAGCGCGAGGACATCCTAAAGGGGGGCGAGGAGGTCGGCGAGCGGCTCTGGATCGAGGCCGAGGTCTGGAACGACAAGCCCGTCGCGGTGACGGTCGAACTCAACGGCCCGCCCACCGACGCGCAGACAAGCGTGGGCTCCGCCAGCCGCCGCTACAAGCTCGTCGGCGGCCGGCCGGTCTGGACCCTGTCCCTCGCCCCCGGCCAGCGCGCGAGGCTCAGCTGGATCGTCGAGATCCGCAATCTCTAGGTACGCCGCGCCGCAAGCTGCTTGCCCCTTCAGCGGTTAGTAAGCTCGGCTTGAGAAGCTCGCGCGCATGACGTTGCGACGGCTCTTCGATTTTCGGGGCGAGACGGGGAGGCTCCGTTTTCTCTGCGGATTTGTCGGCTGGTGGACGGCGTTCATCCTGGTCGCCGTGGCGCTGGCCACCTGGGGGCCCGGCCCAGGGCGCCCGCCTTCGCCCGCCGTGCTGGCCGGCTTCTTCCTGGGCCTGGTCGCGCACTCGGCCGGGCTGCTAGCCCTGCAGAGCCGCCGGTTGCGGAGCCTCGGCGCGCCGGCCCCGGTCGTCATCGCTGGGGCGTTCCTAGTGCTTGGCTGGATCGACATACTGGCGCTGACCAAGCTGACCTGGCTGCGCATGACTTGGCCGATGACCGGCATGACCCCATTGGCTGGAATGGCGCAGCTGACGCTGCACCTATTCCTGTTCCTCTGGCCGGCGCAGCGGGACGAGGCCGCCGCCGACCTCGCCGAGACCTTCGCCTAGACCAGCGCTCCGTGGCAGTGCTTGAACTTCTTGCCGGAGCCGCAGGGGCAGGTGGAGTTGCGACCGGTGTGTTCCCAGTCACGGGGCAGGGCGGAGACAGGCAGGGCCTCGCGCTGCGTCGGTGAGAGGCCCTCGGGCAGGGCGCCCGCCTGGGCCACGTTCTCGCCGGTCAGCGGGTCGAGGTGGACCTCCATCAGCCCTTCGGGCAGCGAGGGGAACTCCGGCTCCTCGACCTGGATTTGGGCGGTCATCACCCACTTGGTGACGTTCTGGCGCAGGTCGACCAGCAGCTTCTCGAACAGCGAGAAGGCCTCAGTCTTGTACTCGTTCAGCGGGTCGCGTTGGCCGTAGCCGCGCAGGCCGATGACGTTGCGCAGGTGGTCCAGGTGCATCAGGTGCTCCCGCCACTGCATGTCGATATTTTCGAGGAGGAAGCTCTTCTCGATCGCCCGCATCCGGTCGGGGCTCAGGATCTGCTCGCGCTCGGCGGCCCTAGCGTCCGCCGCGGCCACGATGCGCTCGCGGATCTCCTCGTTGGCGATGCCTTCCTCGGCGGCCCACTCGGCGATCGGCAGCTCCAGGCCCAGATAGTCGCGCACGTGCTGGTCGAGGCCCTCCACGTCCCACTGCTCGGCGTAGGCCTTGGGCGGCAGGTGGCGGGTGACGAAGTCGTCGATGGTGTCGGTGCGCATCTCGGCGATCACCTCCGAGAGGTCCGTCGCCTCCATGAACTCGTGGCGCTGCTCGAACACGGCCTTGCGCTGGTCGTTCACGACGTCGTCGTACTTCAGCAGGTTCTTGCGAATTTCGTAGTTGCGCTGCTCGACGCGCTTCTGGGCCGTGGCGATGGCGCTGTTCAGCCACTTGTGGGTGATCGCCTCGCCTTCCTGGACCCCGAAGGTGCGCATGATCGCGTCCAGCCGCTCGCCGGCGAAGATGCGGAGGAGGTCGTCCTCGCAGGACAGGAAGAACTTGGAGTGGCCCGGGTCGCCCTGGCGGCCGGTCCGGCCGCGCAGCTGGTTGTCGATCCGCCGGCTCTCGTGCCGCTCGGTGCCCAGCACGAAGAGGCCGCCGGCGGCCAGCGCCTGGGCCTTCAACTCGGCGATGTCGGCCTCGACCTCGGCCTTGTAGGCCATGGCCATCTCGGGGGTCACTTCGACGCCCAGGCCCAGCTGCTCCTCGCGCCAGCGCAGCACGCGCATGTCGACGTTGCCGCCCAGCTGGATGTCGGTGCCGCGGCCGGCCATGTTGGTGGCGATGGTCACCGCGCCCGGCACGCCGGCGTCGGCCACGATCATCGCCTCCTGCTCGTGGTAGCGGGCGTTCAGCACGTTGTGCGGGATGCCGGTCTGGGTCTTCCCGTTCACCTCGAACTTGTGCTGGCCGAGCAGCTCCGAGAGCAGCTCCGATTTCTCGATGGAGACCGTGCCCACCAGGATCGGCTGGCCGCGCAGGTAGCACTCTTCGATCTGCTTGATGATCGCCTGGTTCTTCTCGGCGGCGGTGCGGTAGACCTCGTCGTCGTCGTCGATCCGCGCGATGGGCCGGTTGGTCGGGATCTCGACCACTTCCATCTTGTAGATGTCGCCGAATTCCTGCGCCTCGGTGGAGGCCGTGCCGGTCATCCCCGAGAGCTTCGAGTACAGGCGGAAGTAGTTCTGGATGGTCACCGAGGCCAGGGTCTGGTTCTCGGGCTGGATGAAGACGCCTTCCTTGGCCTCGATGGCCTGGTGCAGGCCTTCCGACAGCCGCCGGCCCTGCATCATGCGGCCGGTGAACTCGTCGATCAGGATGATCTGGTTGTTGCGGACGATGTAGTCCTTGTCCTTCGTGTAGAGCACGTTCGCCCGCAGGGCCTGGTTCACGTGGTGCACGACGGAAACGTTGGCCGGGTCGTAGAGGCCGGCGGAGTCCTCGGCCAGGTGACCGGCCTGCTCCAGGATCTCCTCGATCCGCTCGGAGCCTTCTTCGGTGAGCAGCACCTGGCGGTGCTTCTCGTCGTGGTCGAAGGTCGCCCGGTCCTGGATCAGCTCTTTGATCAGCGTGTCGACGACCTTGTAGAACTCGCTACGGTCCTCGGTGGGGCCGGAGATGATCAGCGGCGTGCGCGCCTCGTCGATCAGGATCGAGTCCACCTCGTCGACGATGACGAAGTTGTGCCCGCGCTGGACCATCTCGGAGACGTCGTAGACCAGGTTGTCGCGCAGGTAGTCGAAACCGAACTCGTTGTTGGTGCCGTAGGTGATGTCGGCGCGGTAGGCCGCCTGGCGTTGGTTCTGCGACAGGCCGTGGACGATGGTCCCGACCTCCAGCCCCAGGTAGCGGTAGACCTGGCCCATCCAGTCGGCGTCGCGCTGGGCCAGGTAGTCGTTGACGGTGATGACGTGGACGCCCTTGCCGGCCAGGGCGTTCAGATAGACCGGCGCGGTCGCGACCAGCGTCTTGCCTTCGCCGGTCCGCATCTCGGCGATGCCGCCGTGGTGCAGGACCATGCCGCCGACCAGCTGCACATCGTAGTGCCGTTGCCCCAGGGTGCGCTTGGCCGCCTCGCGAACCATCGCGAAGGCCTCTTCCAACAGCGAATCCAGGCTCTCGCCGCGGGCGACCCGGTCCTTGAACTCGGCCGTCTTGGCGCGCAGCTCCTCCGGGCTCATCCGCTCGAACTGAGGCTCCAGGGCGTTGATCTTGGCGACGCGCGCCATCATCGCCTTGACCTTGCGGTCGTTGGTCGAGCCGAAGAGCCGTTGGAAGAACATGGATCAGGTGGTCCGTTCGGGGGCGGGGCGCCGGCGGTGCGCGCCTAAAGGGTCCGTCACCCTTCCGCCAACCCGGAATCCCGCCTGTTATAGCGCGTCGGAGACTTAAGGAGCGCCCCCCTAAGTGTCAACGCGACGGGATGTTACAGCGCCGTTTGCGCGGGGTTCATGCAATGAAAACGGGCCGCCCGAGTGGGCGGCCCGCAGTCGACCAGTCCAGGACTGGGAGAGGCTAGTTTAGA
>NZ_DATAGM010000377.1:0-2126 GCF_036263695.1 Phenylobacterium sp. | reverse complement strand
GAGGCCCAGCCCGACGCGGTCGCTGGCCAGGCCGCGCTCGCCCGGATGCGCTTCGAGGCCGGTCAGACCGACGGCTTCGACGCCGGCTACGCCCGGGCCCTGCCCCGCAGCGCCAATCCCGCCGCCCTGTGGGCCGCCTGGTTCAGCAGCCTGCTGCAGGCCGGCCGCCCCGATCAGGTGCTGGCGATGCTGCACGAGGCGCGCCCGGCGCTCGGCGAGAAGACCGCCCGCTACGAAGCCGCCGCGGCGACGGACGCCGGCCAGCTCGAGCGCGCCGAAGCGGCCCTTCGCGCCGTGGACCTATCCCGCGACCCCGAGTTGCAGCTGGTCAACATGCGCCGCCTTCTCAAGGCCGCCCGGGCCGACGAAGCGGCCCTGTTCGGCGCGCCGCTGGCCCTGGAGGGAGGCCGCCGCAACATCTGGCCCTATCTCGCCACCGCCTGGCGGCTGACGAACGATCCCCGCTGGGGCTGGCTGGAAGGCGATCCGCGCCTGGTCGCCGCCGACGACCTGCCGCTGTCCGCCGCCGAGCTGGCCGAGACCGCCGAGGTGCTGCGCGGCCTGCACCGCGCGAAGTCCCATCCGCTGGACCAGACCCTGCGAGGCGGCTCCCAGACGGAAGGCGACCTGTTCGCCCATGCCGATTCGGCCATCGCCCGGCTGAAGGCCGCCTTCTCCGAGGCGATCCGGCGGTTCATCGACCACCTGCCCCCGCCCGATCCGCGCCACCCGCTGCTCGGGCCGGCGCGCGAGCGGTTCCGCTTCGCCGGCGCCTGGTCGGTGCGGCTGACGGGCAAGGGCTTCCACATCAACCACGTGCACGAGAAGGGCTGGATCAGCTCGGCCTTCTACGTCGCCGTGCCCGAAGGCGTCGGCGAGGGCGCGGAAAGCCACGCCGGGTGGCTCGCCTTCGGCCAGCCGCCAGCCGAGCTCGGCCTCCCGCTCGAGCCGATCCGCCTGATTGCGCCCAAGCCGGGGCGCCTCGCGCTGTTCTCCTCTCTGATGTGGCACGGCACCCTACCCTTCGACGAAGGCGAGCGGCTTACCGTCGCGTTCGACGTCGCCAGCGCTTGACCCGCAGGGGCTAGCGCGCCACCTCCGGCGCCTCCCCTCCCCGGCCGAACAGTGCTAAGGGCCCGCGCCATGAAAGCCGCCGTCATCGTCTTCCCCGGATCCAACTGCGACCGCGACTGCAAGGTCGCCGTCGAGCGCTCCACGGGCGCCCAGGTGGATATGGTCTGGCACGGCGAGACCGAGCTGCCGAAGGGCCTGGACCTGATCGTGCTGCCGGGCGGCTTCTCCTACGGCGACTACCTGCGTTGCGGGGCGATGGCGGCGCTCTCGCCGGTGATGGGGGAGGTCAAGGCCGCCGCCGAGCGGGGCGTGGCCACCGTCGGCATCTGCAACGGCTTCCAGGTGCTCACCGAGGTCGGCCTGCTGCCCGGCGCCCTGCTGCGCAACGAGAAGCTGAAGTACGTCTGCAAGCCCATCGCGCTCGAGGTGACCAACGCCCAGACGCGCTTCACCGCCGGCTACCAGGGCCGCCGCGAGGTGGCGATGACCATCGGCAACGGCGAGGGCAACTACTTCGCCGACGACGAGACCCTCGACCGGCTGGAGGGCGAGGGCCAGGTGGTGTTCCGCTACCTGGAGAACCCCAACGGCTCGGCGAGAGCCATCGCTGGCATCATCAACAAGGCGGGCAATGTCCTCGGCCTGATGCCCCACCCCGACCGCGCCTTCGAACCCGAGCTCGGCTCCGCCGACGGCGCGATCCTTTTCCAGAGCGCCCTGGCGAGCGCCTGAGCTCCTACCTCCCTCACGAATTCGGCGTCAGGAAGCGGAGTTCGCGCCGGGCGCGCCCCGCCTAGCCTCGGGCTCCATCCCAACGGAGCCTGTCATGGATTACGTCGTCTCCGGCCTCTCGGCCGAGCCCTTCCGGCCGCTGTTCGGCCGCCCCGACCACGAGCTGGCGCGCGAGAGCGTCCTCCGGCTGACGGTGGGCGAGGCGGGCCGCTTCCCCTGCCGCATCACACTTGAAGATGCCGAGCCCGGCGAGAGCGTCCTGCTGCTGAACCACGAGAGCCATGGTGCGCCGACGCCCTACCGCTCGTCCTACGCGATCT
>NZ_DATAGM010000376.1:0-6948 GCF_036263695.1 Phenylobacterium sp. | reverse complement strand
AACAAATTCTACATCCTGGACCTGCGGCCCGAGAACTCGATGATCCGCTGGCTGACGGACCAGGGGTTCACGGTCTTCGTGGTGTCCTGGGTGAACCCGGACCAGCGGATGGCCGAGAAGACCTTCGAGAACTACATGTTCGAGGGGATCTACACCGCGGTCGAGGCGGTCTGCCGCCAGTGCGACGTGGAGAAGGTCAACACCGTCGGCTACTGCATCGGCGGCACCCTGCTCTCCTGCGCCCTCGCCCACATGGCCACGGTCGGCTACGAGAAGGTCAACTCCGCCACCTTCTTCGCCGCCCAGCAGGACTTCTCCGAGGCCGGGGACCTGCTGATCTTCACCAACGAGGACTGGCTGAAGGATCTGGAGCGGAAGATGGACGCCGAGGGCGGCGTGCTCTCCGGCCAGACCATGGCCGACACCTTCAACGCCCTGCGCGCCAACGACCTGATCTGGTCGTTCTTCGTGAACAACTACCTCTTGGGCAAGGAGCCCCGGGCCTTCGACCTCCTGTTCTGGAACTCCGACCAGACGCGGATGCCCAAGGCCCTGCACATGTTCTACCTGCGCAAGTTCTACGGCGAGAACGCCCTGGCCAAGGGCGAGTTGGAGCTGGCGGGCGTTAAGCTCGACCTCTCCAAGGTGAAGACGCCGATCTACGTCCAGTCCTCCAAGGAAGACCACATCGCCCCGGCGAGGAGCGTCTTCAAGGGCGCCAAGCTGTTCGGCGGGCCCGTCACCTTCACCCTGGCTGGCTCCGGCCACATCGCCGGGGTGGTCAACGCCCCGGTGGCCAAGAAGTACCAGCACTGGACCTTGGACCACCTGCCCGACCGCCTCGAGGACTGGCAGGGCGCCGCCGGCGAAAGCGCCGGCTCCTGGTGGCCGCACTGGGCCGAATGGCTGAAGGCCCGCTCCGGCGAGCTGATCGCCGCCCGCGACCCCGCCAACGGCCGCTTCACGCCGATCGAGGACGCGCCGGGCAGCTATGTGAAGGTGAAGTCGTAGGCTCGTCGTCTAGGTCACGACGAAGTCCGCGTAGCTCACCGACAGGCCGGTGGCGAGCTTGGCGAAGACTTGGCCCGGGGCGGCGCCCGTGCCGTCCGGATCGTAGATCACCTCGCCGGTCGCCGAGTTGTAGATGATCCGGTCGGTGGCGTCGTGCGCGCCCGTCCCCTTCCAGAAGGCGGACGACGCGAGCTGGCCGGTACTGTTGAGTGCGGTGAACACCGCATTCTCCAGCTGGATCGTGTCGTAGACGCTCGAGAAGTCGGCGATCTGGTCCACCTCGGCGGCGGCCAGCGGCGCATCGAAGACGAACCGGTCGTAGCCGGAGCCGCCCAGCAGCAGGTCGGCGCCGGAGCCTCCGTGCAGGGTGTCGTTGCCCGTGCCGCCCTCGAGTTTGTCCGCGCCCGCTTCGCCGCGCAACCGGTCCGAGCCGCCGAGGCCCTGCAGGGTGTCCGCCCCGGCGGTTCCGGTCAAGGCCTCGCCCGAACTCGTGCCGACGATCGGCTGGGCTTGCGGCGGCGGAGGCGTCACCGTGCCGCTGCCCACGGTCGGGTCGATGAGATCGAGCTTCACGTTAGACGAGCCGATCGTCACGGTCTGGGCGGGCGCGGTGTAGGCCCCGGTGAAACTCACCGAGTACGTCCCCGCCGGCAGGGCCAGGTCATAGCCGCCAGAGTCATAGGTGGCGCCCACGTACTTCGCGCCCGAAAGGCTGGTGGCGGTGACGGTCAGGCCGGCTAGGCCCTCGCCGGGATCGTAGAAGCGGTCGCCATCCTGGTCGTCGAACGCCACGCCGGTCAGGAACGCGGAGGTCCCGCTCTTGGCGAAGTTCTGAGTGACGAAGGCGCCCTGCCAACCCTGGTACTCGCCCACCTCGAAGCCAACCCCGATCTCCCGGAAATTGACGTTGAGGATGTTCGCCCGGTGGCCGGACGAGTTCATCAGATTGGCGTGGAGCAGCTCCACCTCGTCCTTGTACCCGGGATCGCCGCGCAGGCTGGCCCAGCCGATGTTCTCGCCGGTGCTCCAGGAGCCGGTCAGCTGGTAGCCTGCCGTCTGCATCCGCTGCGTGGCCGTCGAGCCGTTCGCACCGGTGTGGGAGAAGGTGTCGCTGTCGATCATCCACCGGCTGTGCAGCTCGGCGCTCTCGTTGAGATCGAAGTCAAAGGCCAGGGGCTGCGCTCCGGCCTTGGCGCGTTCGGCGTTGATCAGCTCGAGCATGTACTGCTCGAAAGCGTCGGGCTGGGACATGCGGGGACCGTCTCTCGCTGGAAGGTCCCCTTAAGTAGGCGGCCAGGCCGGCTGAATTAGGCCGGAAATCAGGCTCTTGCTGCGACCAGTTGGCGCGGCGCTCAGGTCGCCACGAACCTCAGCGCCACACCATTGTTGCAGTAGCGCAGCCCCGTGGGCCGTGGGCCGTCGGGGAAGACGTGGCCCTGGTGCCCGAGGCAGCGGGCGCAGTGGTATTCCTTGCGGGGGACGCCGATCTTGTAGTCCATCTTCACCCCGACCGCGCCTTTGATCACAGTGTGGAAGCTCGGCCAGCCGGTGCCGGACTCGAACTTCCAATCCGACTTGAACAGCGCCAGGCCGCAGCCGGCGCAGGCGTAGGTCCCCCGCCGCTTCTCCTTGTCCAGCAGGCTGGTTCCCGCCCGTTCGGTGTCCTCGCGGCGCAGCACGCGATAGGCGGTCGGCGAGAGCCGCTTCTTCCATTCTGCGTCGGAGATCTTGCGGAACGGCGATGTTGCGTACGGGTCGGCCGCGGCCAGCGCCGCGCCCGGCGCCGCCAGGGCGGCGGAGGCGATGAGGAAGGAGCGTCGGTCGAGGGTCATGGCGTCTGTACGTCCGGCAAGAGCCTTTGGACGCACTTTACTCCCGTCGATCCGCCACCGGGAGGGCGCTAGAGCCCCTCGCCCTCGTCGAGCCCGAGCATCAGGTTGAGGTTCTGCACAGCTGCGCCGGAGGCCCCCTTGCCGAGATTGTCGAGCAGGGCCACCAGCCGCGCCTGGCCGGCGTCCTCGTTGGCGAACACGAACAGGCGCATCCGGTTGGTGCCGTTCAGCGCCTCAGGGTCGAGCCGGGGGACGTAGCCGGCCGCCCCTGCCCTGTCCTTCTGCAAGGCGCCGCACTCTTCGAGGCTCGCCACCTCCACGAACCGCTCGCCTTCGTACGCGGCCGCAAGGGCGGCGTGCAGCTCAGCAGCGCCCGGCCGCCCGGGCAGCAGCGACAGGTGCAGCGGGACCTCGACGATCATGCCCTGTGCGTAGCGGCCGACGGCCGGCGCGAACACCGGCGGGGCGGCGATGCCGGTATTGGCCAACATCTCGGGCAGGTGCTTATGGGCCAGCGTCAGGCCGTAGATCCGGTGCGCGTCGCGCGTACCGGACGACGGGTCGCCTTCCATCTCGGCGATCAGCCCCTTGCCGCCGCCGGTGTAGCCAGAGACGCCGTGGGCCGTCAGCGGGTAGTCCTTCGGCAGCAGGCCCGCCTCCACCAGCGGCCGCACCAGGCCGATGAAGCCGGTCGGCCAGCAGCCGGGGTTGGCGACGCGCGTGGCGCCCCGGATCTCGTCCCGCTGCGTGCGGCTCTTCTCGGGGAAGCCGTAGGTCCAGCCCGGCGCCGTCCGGAAGGCGGTCGACGCGTCGATCACCTTCACTGAGTTGGAGCTGATCATCGACACCGCCTCGCGGGAGGCCTCGTCCGGCAGGCACAGCACGACGAGGTCGGCCGCGTTCAGCAGCTCGGCCCGCGCCTGCGGGTCCTTCCGCTTCTCGGGATCGATGGAGAGGATCTCCAGGTCGGCGCGCGCGCCGAGCCGGTCGCGGATCTGCAGGCCCGTGGTGCCGGCCTCGCCGTCGATGAAAACCGTGTGGGTCATTCGGGGATCCTCCCGCCCGCATGTAGGGCGGCTTCCAGTCAGCCAAAACAGAGAAAGGGCGCTCCGGTCTCCCGAAGCGCCCTTTCCGACACGCGATGTCTCGCGCGCGTCAGCGCTTCGAGAACTGGAAGCTGCGTCGGGCCTTAGCCTTGCCGTACTTCTTCCGCTCCACGACCCGCGGGTCGCGGGTCAGGAAGCCGTGCGGCTTCAGCACGGCCCGCAGGCCGGGCTCGTAGTAGGTGAGCGCCTTGGCGAGGCCGTGGCGCACGGCGCCGGCCTGGCCCGAGAGGCCCGAGCCGGTGACGGTCACTTCGACGTCGAACTGGCCGAGGCGGTCGGCGATCTGCAGCGGCTGGGCGATCATCATCCGCAGCACGGGGCGGGCGAAGTAGATCTCCTGGTCGCGGCCGTTGATGGTGATCTGGCCCTTGCCCGGCTTGATCCACACCCGGGCGATGGCGTTCTTGCGCTTGCCGGTGGCGTAGCTGCGGCCGAACTGGTCGCGCACCGGCTCACGGGCCGGGGCGGCGTCGGGGTTCGAGGAGAGGCTCTGGAGAGCCTCGAAGCCTTGGGTCTCGCTCATGGGGCCTTACGCGCTCCGCACGTTCTTGGCGTTCAGGTCGGCGAACGCGATGGTCTCGGGGTTCTGGGCGGCGTGCGGATGCTCAGCGCCCGTGTAGATGCGAAGGTGGGTCAGCTGCTTGCGAGCCAGCGGGCTCTCCTTGGGCAGCATGCGCTCCACGGCCTTCTCCAGGATCCGCTCCGGGAAGCGGCCGCCGAGGATCTTACCCGCGGTCCGCTCCTTGATCCCGCCCGGATAGCCGGTGTGCCAGTAGTAGACCTTGTCGGTCAGCTTCTTGCCGGTGAACTTCACCTTGTCGGCGTTGACGACGACGACCATGTCGCCGCAATCCACGTGCGGGGTGTAGTCGGGGCGGTGCTTGCCGCGAAGGCGGTTGGCGATGAAAGCGGCGAGGCGGCCGACAACGGCGTTCTCCGCGTCGATCACGATCCACTTCTTCTCGACGTCGGCAGGCTTCAGGGAAGCCGTCGTCTTCATCATGGGTCTTAAGGTCCGAATGCTGGGGCGGCGGAGGCCCGCCGTGACATGAGCGCGCGGCATTACGCACCGCGCCGCCGCCTGTCAACACTGCGCGCGCAACTTCCCGCTCGCGCTTTGAATCTGCAAGGGAAAATAGTTGTGGTATTATCATACCGCGTCATCCGGCCGTCATTTCCCCGTGCTTTGGCTCAGGTGACACGCTCCAGGCCGCCGACTACTGAGACCCCATGCCCACGTCCCGTCGAGGATTCATCGCCGGCGCCGCCGTCAGCGCCGCTTTCGCAGGTTATGCGCTGCGGGCCGGCGCCCAGGCCGCGGCCGAAGACACCTACCGCAACGAGGTGTTCGGCTACGGGCCCCTGAAGAAGGACCCGAACGGCATCTTCGACCTGCCGGAGGGCTTCTCCTACCAGGTGGTTTCGCAGGCTGGCGAGACCATGGACGACGGCCTCTACGTTCCGCACAAGGCGGACGGCATGGCCTGCCTGCCGCTGGGCGGCTCGCGCGTGGCGCTGGTGCGCAATCACGAGCTGAAGGCGACCGACATCAACTTCGGTCCCGCAGGCCTCGGCCGGCGGCAGATCGACCGGATCGACAGGTCCAAGGCGTTCGACCTCGACGCGGACGGCCTCCCCCTCCCCGGGGGTGTGACGACCATCGTCTACGACGTCGCCCGGCGCCGGCGCGTCAGCCAGCACCTCAGCCTGGTGGGCACGGCGGTGAACTGCGCCGGCGGCGCGACGCCCTGGGGCTCGTGGCTGTCCTGCGAAGAGAACGTCCAGCTGGCCGGGACCGGCGTCGGCAAGAACCACGGCTGGGTGTTCGAGGTGCCGGCCCGCGCGCGCGGCCTGGTGGAGGCCAAGCCCCTCACCGACCTCGGCCGCTTCCAGCACGAGGCGGCGGCCATCGACCCTCGCACCGGCGTCGTCTACCTCACCGAGGACAGCTTCGATCACCTGGGCCTCTTCTACCGCTTCCTGCCGAACGACCGTCGGCGGCTGGAGGCCGGCGGGCGGCTGCAGGCGCTGGGCCTGCGCGAGTCGCCGCAGGGCTGCGACGTGCGCAACTTCAAGGGCCAGCCGGTCACCTGGCGGCCCGGCGAGGCGAAGGAAGCGGTCTGGATCGATCTCGAAGGCCCGGACAACCCGCACGGCGACCTGCGCCTGCGCGGCCAGAAGGCCGGCGCGGCCTTCGTCGGCCGGGGCGAAGGGGTCTTCTTCGGACACGATGCGGTCTACTTCACCTGCACCTCGTCCGGCCCGACCCAAAACGGCCAGATCCTGCGCTACGTGCCGAGCCCGCACGAGGGTCAGCCGGGCGAGACGGACGAGCCGGGCCGGCTGCACCTGTTCGTTGAACCCAGCGACGACAAGGTGCTCGACTTCGCCGACAATCTGGCGATCGCGCCCTGGGGGCACATCTTCGCCTGCGAAGACCGATATTCCGACACCGACCGCAACCACCTGAAGGCTCTGACGCCCGAGGGGAAGGTCTACACGGTCGGCCGCAACGTCTTCGAAGGCAACGCCGAGCTGGCCGGCGTCTGCTTCTCGCCGGACGGCTCCACCTGCTTCGTCAACATCTACTGGCCGGGCATCACCCTGGCCATCACCGGCCCCTGGGGTAGCTTCCGCGCCTAGACCCGCCGTACCCGCCAGGCGAACCCGACCGCGAGAGCCAGGACCAGCGCAGCCATCAGCTGGTGGGCCAGCGCCAGGCCCAGCGGGGCGACCATCATCAGCGTGACCACGCCGAGCGCCGCCTGCAACACGACGGCTGCAGCCAGCCCCAGCGCCAGCTGCTTGGCCTCCGCCGACAGGTAGTGGGTGCGCACCGCCCGCCAGGCCATCAGCAGGGCGGCGATGAACAGGACGTAGCCGCCGATCCTGTGGTGCAGCTGCACGGCGCCCTGATTGTGGGCGATGGTCGCCCAGAGGTCCCCGCCGAAGTAGTCGCCCGGGACCACCCGCCCGTTCATCAGCGGCCAGTCGTTGTA
>NZ_DATAGM010000375.1:0-9447 GCF_036263695.1 Phenylobacterium sp. | reverse complement strand
TCGACGAACGGGACCAGGAGCTCAGCCAGAAGAGCCACCTGCTGCGCGAGGGCGACCACCGGATCCAGAACAGCCTGCAGATCGTCGGCGGCATGCTCCGGATGCAGCTGCGTACGACCACCGATGCCGACGTGAAGTCCCAGCTCGAAGAGGCGCTCAGCCGGGTCAGCGCGGTGGCCCTCGTGCACCGCCGCCTCCACCGCTCCGAACACCCCGAGGCGGTGGACCTGGACATCTACCTGCGCGAACTGCTGGCCGACATCGGCGCATCGCTCGGCGAGGAGTGGACGCGCCAGATGACGATCAACCTCAGTCCGGTCTCGACGCCCACCGAGATGGCGATGTCCATCGGCCTGGTGCTGAGCGAGCTGGTGCTGAACGCCGCCAAGTACGCCTACGACGGCGGCGCCGGGCCGCTGGCGATGGATCTCGTCCTGCGCGGACCGGCCCTGCGGCTCGAAGTGCGCGACTGGGGTCGCGGCGAGGCCCTGGCCCAGCCGGTCGCCGGCGGGGGGCTCGGCTCCCGGCTGATCGCCGGTCTCATCGACCGGTTCAACGGGACCATCGAGCGCAAGGCCGCCTCGCCCGGCTTGCGCGTGGTCGTGACCGTGCCGCTGCCCGCGGGCGCCCGCAGCCTCGACGCATGAGTGTCCTGGCCGAACTCCGGCGGGCCACGAAGGCGCGTCACGACGATCTGGAGGCGAACGCGGGCATTCTCGAACGGCTCGCCGGCCACGCGGGGCGGCGTCGGCTGCTGGGAGTCTTCCTGTCGCTGTACGAACCGGCGGAGAGGGCCCTGCGGCCTCACCTAGCGACCATCCCCGATTACGACTTCGAGGTCCGCCTCAAGACCCCCGCCCTCCGACGGGACCTGCGGTCCCTGGATGCACACGCGGAGATGCCGGCGCCGGCCGCGCCGCCTCTGCTGACCAGCCGCGCCCATGCCCTCGGCTTCGCCTATGTGCTCGAGGGCTCCACCCTCGGCGGCCGGGTGATCCGCAAGCGCCTGCGGGCGGCCGGCCTCCCGCTGGAGGGGACGGGGTTTTTCGACATCTACGGACCCGAGACCGGCCGGCGCTGGCAGGACTTCTGCGCGGTCCTGGAGCGCGAGTGCGCCGACCGCGCCGCCGAGGCGGTCGCCGGCGCCCTGCTCGGGTTCGACTACGTGCGCGCCGGCCTTGTCGGCGAGGCGGCTCACACTTCCTGAGGCGCGCCTACTTGGCGGCGGCCTGCGCCTTCTCGCCGGCGTCGGCGGCCGCTTCCCCAGCCTTCTCCGCTTCCGCGCCCGCCGCCGCCGCGGCGTTGCCGGCGGCCTGGCTTTGAGCGGTGGTCTGGGCGCCAGCGGCCGAGGCGGCGGCCTGCCGGGCCTGCTCGGCTGCAGCGGCCGCCTGGTCGGCCGCCGCGGAGGTCTCCTGGGCGGCCTCGGCCGTCGCCGCAGCCTTGTCCTGCGCGGTCTGCGGCTGCTGCTGGCAGGCCGCGGCCGCCAGGGCGAAGGTGAGGGCGGCGCAGATCGGAAGTCGCATCGGCGGAAGCTCCGGCTAAGGTCCTGCCGGAAACGCGCCGCACGCCCTGCGGGTTCGGTCTCAGGCCGGCGCTGCGACGCCCATCTTCTCCCGCAGGTGGT
Source organism: Phenylobacterium sp. (assembly GCF_036263695.1). Lineage (GTDB taxonomy): Bacteria > Pseudomonadota > Alphaproteobacteria > Caulobacterales > Caulobacteraceae > Phenylobacterium. The sequence continues at coordinate 7,823 of NZ_DATAGM010000375.1, read as the reverse complement.
CGATCACCTCCCGCATCTGGTCCTTGGGGCTGAACTCGATGGCGCTGTAGTCCTCGTCCACCCACACCGTGTGCCCTGGCGGCCAGTAGTAGACCTCGCCGGCGCTGACCTGCTCGGTCTCGCCGTCGCCGTAACGGACGTTGATCGAGCCCTTCAGCACCATGCCCCAATGGGGACACTGGCAGAGGTTCTGCGGCATCCCCTGGAGCAGCGGCGTGGCGTCCGCCCCCTTCGGGAAATGAATGTGGGAGATGTTGAGCTCTCCCCAGTCGGCGCCCTGAACCCGCACGCCCCCGGCGTTGAGGGAGTCCGGCAGCGCTTCGCACTTCATCTTCATGGCGTCACTCCTGGTCTGGTGACGCCAGTCTGCGCCGGCGCGCCGGGGCCCGCTTGCAGAACCCCTGGAGGTTTTTGGGAGAAGCCGAAGCGGCGTGGTAGTTTGCAGAACGATGATCTACCGCTTCGGCGCTTTCCGCCTGGATGCCGCGGCCTGCGAACTGCGGAACGCGGAAGCGCACGTGCCGATGGAGCCGCAGGTCTTCGCGCTGCTCCGCCTGCTGATCGAGAACCGCCACCGCTTGGTCGGCAAGGACGAGATCGTCGACACCGTCTGGAACGGTCGGATCGTCTCCGAGGCGGCGATCTCGAGCCGGGTGAAGTCGCTGCGCCAGGCGCTCGGCGACGACGGCGCAGCCCAGCGGATCGTCCGCACCGTGCCGAAGATGGGCTTCCGCTTCGTCGCCGAGGTGGAGACCGACGCGGGCCCCGAGCCGGCCGTCGGTGAGGCGCCGGCGACCGAAGCCTCCGAGCCGTCGTCGCGGCCTTCGATCGCCGTCCTGCCGTTCTCGGTGCTCGGTGGTGGACCGAGCGCGGCGGCGCTGGCCGACGCCCTGCCCCACGACCTGATCGCCGAACTCTCGCGGCTGCGCTGGCTGTTCGTGATCGCCCGTGGCTCGACCTTCCGGTTCCGCGGCGCCCAGGGCGACCTGGCAGCGATTCGCACGGCCCTCGGCGCCGCCTACGGCCTGACCGGCTCGGTGGAGGTCGGCGAGCGGCTCATGCTGCTCACCGTCGAGCTCAGCGACACCCGCGACGGCGGGGTGATCTGGAGCGAGCGCTTTCGCGCCCCGCCCGACGCCGTGCACGAGATCCGCGAGCAGATCGTCCGCGCTGTGATCGCCGCCCTGGAGCTCCAGGTGCCGCTGATCGAGGCCCGCCGCGCGCGCCTGACCTCGCCGGAGAACCTCGATGCCTGGGCGGCCTACCACCTGGGCCTTGGCCACATGTACCGCTTCACCGCCGACGGGGCGGCGCGGGCGGCCGAGCTGTTCCGCCGCGCGGTGGAGCTGGAGCCGACCTTCGCCCGGGCCCATGCGGGCCTTTCCTTCACCCACTTCGAGACCGCCTTCCTGAGCTTCACCGATGCGCCGGGCGAGGCCGCGGCCCTGGCGCAGCGCGCCGCCGAGACCAGCCTGGAGCACGATCCACTCGACCCGTTCTGCAACCTCGTGATGGGCCGGGTCTTCTGGCTGCGGCGGGACCTGGAGGCCGGGCTGCCCTGGCTGGAGCGGGCGATCGCGCTCAACCCCAACTACCCGCAGGCGAAGTACTCCAAGGCGTGGACCGAGACCCTTATGGGCCAGGGGCTGGAGGGCCGGAGCGGCGCAGACGAGGCCCTGCGGCTCAGCCCGCTGGATCCCCTCGCCTACGGCATGCTCGGCGTGCGGGCCCTCTCGCACCTGGTGCTGGACGAGCCCGACCAGGCCGCCGCCTGGGGCGAGCGCGCCGCCCGGGCGCCGGGCGCCCATGCGCTGATCCACATGATCGCCGCCGTCGGCCACAGTCTCGCGGGCGATCCGGCCAGCGCCTGCCGCTGGGCGGCGTCGGCCCGGGCTCGCAAGCCCGGCCTCTCGGCGGAGGACTTCCTTGCCGCCTTCCCCTTCCACGACGCCGCTGCACGCCGGCGGGTCGTCCGGGGGTTCGAGGCGCTGCGCTAGGCGCCCGGAGTCACGTCCAGCCCTGCTCCCATCTCGGCGTCCCTGAGAAGTGGCGCGCCAGGTGGTCGACGAAGACCCGCACCTTCGCGGAGAGGTGCCGGGCGTGGGGATAGACGGCGTAGATCGGCATCGGCTCCGGCTCGAAGTCGCAGAGCAGCGTCGAGAGCCGCCCCGCGCGCAGATCCTCGGCCGCCGCGAAGGCGGGCGCCCGGGCGACGCCGAAGCCGTAGCGGGCGGCGGCCAGGCAGGCTTCGGCGTTTGAGAGGCGGAGCCGGCCGTGAACACGAACATCCACTCGCGCCGCGCCCCGGCCGAAACTCCACAGCGTGGGGTCAGCCAGGTTGAGGTCCAGGATCGCCTCGCGGTGGGCGAGCTCCGACGGCTCCATCGGCCTTCCCTCGCGCTGCAGGTAGTCGGGGGCGGCGCACGTGACGACGCGCGCCTCGCCGAGCTTGCGGGCGACCAGCGAGGAGTCGGCCATGCGCGTGATGCGGACGGCGACGTCGTAGCCCTCCTCCACCAGGTTGGTGACCCGGTCGGACAGCGACACCTCCAGCGAGACCTCCGGATAAGCGCGGGCGAACTCCAGGATCACGCACTCCAGCTCCACTGAGCCGAACGACATCGGAGCGGTGACCTTCAGGAGCCCCCGAGGGCCGCTCACGTCTCGGACTGAGGTCTCCAGGGCGTCGAACTCGTCGACGAGGCTGCGGGCCCGCTCCAGGTAGGCGCGGCCAGTGTCCGTCAGTGAGACGTCCCGCGTGGTCCGATTGAGCAAGCGCGCACTGAGCCGGTCTTCCAGGCGTGCGATCGCTTTCGAGGCCTGGGCCGGGGAGACCCCGATGCGTCGGGCCGCGGCGGCGAAGCTGCGGGCCTCCGCCACGGCTACGAAAAGCCGAACTTCATCCAGACGGTCCACAGCCACTCCTTCCAAACCGGAAACAGTCTCCTTCAATCGAGGTGGATTATCAACGCCGCGCCAAGACCCCACCTAGGTCCTGTCGCCTTACGGGCCCCAAGTTTTCAAAGGAGAGAGTCATGTCCACCCGCACCGTCGCCGTCCTCGTCGGCAGCCTCCGCAAGGACTCCTTCAGCCGCCAGCTCGCAGAAGCGCTGGCCGCCGTCGCGCCGCAAAACCTGAAGTTCCGCTTCGTCGAGATCGGCGACCTGCCGTTCTACAACCAGGACGATGAAGCTGCGCCGCCGGCCCAATGGGTCCGCTTCCGAGATCAGGTCCGCGAAGCCGACGCCCTCCTCTTCGTCACGCCGGAGTACAACCGCTCCGTTCCCGCAGTGCTGAAGAACGCCGTTGATGTGGGCTCGCGCCCCTACGGCCACAGCGTCTTCAACGGCAAGCCGGGCGCGGTGATCAGCGTCACGCCGGGCGGCCTCGGCGCCTTCGGGGCCAACCACCACCTGCGCCAATCGCTGGTGTTCCTGAACGTGCCGACCCTGCAGAGCGAGGCCTATATCTCCAACGCCGGCGCGCTGTTCGACGAGCAGGGCCAGCTGGTCAACGAAGATACCCGCGGCTTCCTGACCAAGTACGCCCGCGACTTCGCCGACTGGATCGAGGTCATCGCCGGGGCCCGCACCCCCGAGCTCGCCTAAAGCCATGCGCCTGCCGACCCTGTTCATCCCCCACGGCGCGGGTCCCTGTTTCTTCATGGACTGGGCTCGCGGCCCGGCTGACGCGTGGGACAAGACGGCAGACTGGCTGGGCGGGTTGATCGCCGCCCTGCCGGAGCGGCCCAAGGCGATCCTCGTCGTCTCCGGCCACTGGGAGGCCGAGGCGTTCACGGTGGGGTCGTCGGCGCGGCCGGAGCTGATCTACGACTACTACGGCTTCCCCGAGCACACCTATCGGCTGAGGTTCGACGCGCCCGGCGCGCCGGCCTTGGCCGGGCGGGTGCGCGAACTGCTGGCCGGCGCCGGCCTGCCGGCGGCCGAGGATCCGACCCGTGGCTGGGACCACGGGGTCTTCGTGCCGCTGAAGGTCGCCCTGCCCGAGGCCGACATACCCGTCCTCCAGCTGTCGCTTCAGGCGAGCCTCGACCCGGCCCTGCACCTGGCGGCCGGCCGCGCCCTTGCGCCCCTGCGGGACGAGGGCGTGCTGATCCTCGGCAGCGGCATGAGCTGGCACAACATGCGCGGCTTCTCGCCGGCCTTCACCGAGCGCTCGCGGACCTTCGACGCCTGGCTGACCGAGGCGGTGGCCGATCCCGCCGCCCTCGCCCGCTGGGCCGCCGCGCCCCACGCCCGCGAGGCCCACCCGCGCGAAGAGCACCTGGCCCCCATCTTCCTCGCCGCCGGCGCCGCTAGCGGCGACCCAGGCCGCAAGGTGTTCGGCGACGAGATCATGGACGTGGCGATCTCGGCGTATCAGTTCGGATAGCGCCTTCCTCTCCCGCTTGCGGGAGAGGGAAGCCCCATCTACGGCGCATCGGCCTGCCCTTTCCGCCGCCCGCTCTTCAGCCGGCGGTCGCGGGCGGCCCCCCTCTCCGATGAATGGGAAAAGGAAAGATCAGTTCAGCGCTTGCTTCAGCGCCTGCGCCGTCTCCCGCGCGGCGACGTCCACGGCCGGCGAGACGTCGGCCATGATGTAGAAGTCGTGGACCAGGGCGGGGTATTCCACATGGCGGGCCTCGACGCCGGCCGCGCGGAGGCGTTCGGCCCAGTCGCGGCCCTCGTCCTTCAGCGGATCGAAGCCTGCGGTGACGACGAGCGCCGGCGGCGCGCCGGAGAGGTCCTTGGCTTCGCCGAGCCAGGCTCTCGCGCTCTGCGGATGGCCCTTGGCGGCCAGGCACTTGTCGAACCAGGCGATCGCCGCCTTTGTCAGCACCGGCCCGTCGAGCGCCTTGCGCGAGGCGGTGTCCTCCACCGGCCAGATGCCGGGATAAAGCAGCAGCTGGAACGCCAGCCGTCGTTGCGGATCGTTCCTCAGGTCGAGCGAGACGGACGCGGCCAGATTGCCGCCGGCGCTGTCGCCGCCGACCGCGATCCGCGACCTGTCGAAGCCGATCTCGTCGGCATGGTCGAACGCCCACTTCGTCGCCGCGAGCGCATCGTCGTGGCCGCAGGGGAACGGGTGCTCAGGCGCCAGGCGATAGTCCACCGCCATCACCCGCACGCCGGCGTAGGCCGCGAGCCTGCGGCAGTGGCCGTCGTGGGTCTCCAGGTCGCCGATCACGAAGCCGCCGCCGTGAAAATAGACGAGCCCGGGCGTGGTCGCCGGAGCTCCGGGCGGGGTGTAGAGCCTGGCCGGGATCGGTCCGTCGGCGCCGCCCACCTGCAGATCCTTCGCAACGACGTCCGTGGGCGCATTGGCGTTCTGGGCCGTCCGCTGGGCCCGGTAGCCGGCGCGGACCATCTCGGGCGGGATCACGTCGAGCGGCGGGGCGGGATTGGCGGCGGCGACCTTGGCCTGCTCGTCCACGTGCGCCTTGAAGTGCGGGTCCATGTCCATACGCCTCTCCCCCTAACTCACCTGCCGCTCGCGGCCCGTCCAGAAGGGCGCCCGCAGCTCGCGCCGCAGCACCTTGCCGGACGGGTTGCGCGGCAGCACGTCCACGAAATCCACGCTCTTGGGCGTCTTGTAGCCGGCGATGCGGCTGCGGCAGTGGGCGATGATCTCGGCCGCCTCGGCGCTCAACCCCGGGCGCAGCACGACGATGGCCTTCACCGCCTCGCCCCAGGTCTCGTCCGGCACGCCGATCACCGCCGCGTCGGCCACGGCGGGATGGGAGAACAGGGCGTTCTCGACCTCGGCTGGATAGACGTTCTCCCCGCCCGAGACGATCATGTCCTTCACCCGGTCGTGCAGGAAGACGAAGCCGTCCGCGTCGCGGTAGCCGGCGTCACCGGTCTTGAACCAGCCGTCGGCGTCGATCGCCTCGGCGGTGGCGTCGGGCCGGTTCCAGTAGCCCTTCATCACGCAGGGCGAACGGATCTCGATCTCGCCCACCTCGCCCATTTCGGCCTCGCGCCCGCCGGTGCGGATGCGCAGCTCGATCTCGGGCGAGGGAAGCCCGCAGGCCCTAAGCTTGCCCTTGGCCGGATCGTGGGCCTCGGGCGGCAACCAGGTCCCGACGCCGATGGTCTCGGTCAGCCCGTAGAGCTGATTGAACCCGGCGCCGGCGAACCGCGCCTTCGCGCGCAGCAGCACGTCTTCCGAGATCGGCGAAGCGCCGTAGTAGATACCCTTCAGGCTGGAGACATCGGCGCTCTCCACGCCCGGCGTCATCAGGATCATGTTGATCAGCGCCGGCACCAGGAAGGCGTGCTGGATCTTCTGCTGCTCGATGGCCTGCAGGATGGCCGGCGGGCTGGCCTCGCGCAGCACAATGGCCAGCGCCCCCTGCAGCAGGGACAGCATGCCCATGTTGGCGCCCGCCACGTGGAACAGCGGCATGGCCACCAGCACCGGCATGCCCTCGCCGAACTGGCCCCAGCCCGCCTCGGCTGAGCGGCGCAGCGCGGCGTAGTTGGACTGCGTCAGCTGCACACCCTTGGGCAACCCCGTGGTGCCCGAGGTGTAGAGCTGGATCACGTCGTCGTCGGGCTGGGCCGGGTGCTGCGGATCCTCCGCAGGTTGCCCGGCGATCCAGCCGTGGAAATCCGGCCACGACGCATGGCCCGGCTCGAACTGGACGACGGTGGACAGGCCGCAGTCGGCGGCCAGGCCCTCTACCACGCCGGCATATTCGGAGCCGCAGACCAGCAGCTTGCAGCCGGCGTCCTTCAGCACGAAGGCGATCTCCGGCGCGGCGAGCCGCCAGTTCACCGGACAGAGGCAGGCGCCGATCTTAAGCGCGCCGAACCACAGGGCGAAGAAGTCGTCGGTTCCTTTGGCCAGCACGCCCACCCGTTCGCCGGGGCGCACGCCGGCGGCCCGCATCGCCTGGGCGGCCTGCGACGACAGCCGGTCGAACGCGGCGTAGGTGGTCTCGCGACCCTCGAAGCGGATGGCCGGGGCGTCAGGCCGCCTGCGGGCCTGGTCCCTGACGGCGTCCGCGATGCCCTGGAAGGCGGCCATGGCCCTGAAACGAAAACGCCTCCGGGGTGGCCCCGGAGGCGTCGTCGCTTGCCCTACTCGGCCGCCTGTTTCGGCGCGTAGCCGAGGATGGCCTTGGTCTCCAGGAACTCGTGGAAGGCGTAGTCGCCCCACTCGCGCCCGTTGCCGCTCATCTTGTAGCCGCCGAACGGGGCGGTCATGTCCGAGCCGCCGTTGATCGACACCTGGCCGGCGCGCAGCTGGCGCGCGACCTCGCGGGCCTTCTCGATGTCCGCGCCGTTCACGTAGGCCGCCAGGCCGTATTCGGTGTCGTTGCCGACCTCGATGGCCTGCTCGAGGCTCTCATAGCCGAGGATCGACAGCACCGGGCCGAAGATCTCTTCCTTGGCGATGGTCATCTCGTTGGTGACGTTGGCGAACACGGTAGGCTTCACATAGTAGCCCTTGTCCAGGCCCTCGGGACGGCCGGGGCCGCCGGTGACCAGGGTGGCGCCTTCCTCGACGCCTTTCTGGATCAGGCCCTGGATCTTGTTCCACTGCACCTCGGAGACCACCGGGCCGATGGTGGCGTTGCCGTTGGGATCGCCGACGGTGATCTGGTCGGCGGTCTCGCGGGCGACGCTGATCGCCTCTTCCATCCGCTTGGACGGGACGAGCATGCGGGTGGGCGCGTTACAGGACTGGCCCGAGTTGGTCATCATCGACGCCACGCCGCGGGCCACCGACTTCGAGAACACGTCGTCGTCGAGCACGATGTTCGGGCTCTTGCCGCCCAGCTCCTGGTGGACGCGCTTGACCGTCGGGGCGGCGTT
>NZ_DATAGM010000374.1:0-3008 GCF_036263695.1 Phenylobacterium sp. | reverse complement strand
TGAGCGCGCTCTCCGAGAACAGCACCCCGTTGTTCGCCAGGATGGCGACCGGGTAGCCCCAGATGCGGGCGAAGCCGCACACCAGCGTCGTGCCGTAGAGCGCCTTGAACTCGTCGAACTCCGAGCCGTCGACGATGCGGGCGATCACCTCGCGCACATCGTAGGGCGCGCGCACGTCCTGCGGGACGACGCCGTAGAGCTCCTGCGGGTCGTAGGCCGGGGCCCGGGGCTCGGCCAGCGTCATCTCCACCGGCTTGGTGGTGTTCAGCCCGGCGACGATGGAGCGGACGATCGTCAGGGCATGCTCGTCGTCGGCCGCCACATGGTCCACCACGCCCGAGCGGCGGCCGTGGGTGTCGGCCCCGCCTAGCTCCTCGGCGCTGATCACCTCGCCGGTGGCGGCCTTCACCAGCGGCGGGCCGCCTAAGAAGATGGTCCCCTGCCCGCGCACGATGATGGTCTCGTCGCTCATCGCCGGCACGTAGGCGCCGCCGGCGGTGCAGGAGCCCATGACGCAGGCGATCTGGGCGATTCCGGCCGCGCTCATCTGCGCCTGGTTGAAGAAGATGCGCCCGAAGTGGTCGCGATCCGGGAAGACCTCCGCCTGGTGCGGCAGGTTCGCGCCGCCGGAGTCGACCAGGTAGACGCAGGGCAACCTGTTCTGCAGGGCGATCTCCTGGGCCCGCAGGTGCTTCTTCACCGTGATGGGGAAGTAGACCCCGCCCTTCACGGTGGCGTCGTTGGCCAGGATCATGACCTCGCGCCCAGCGATCCGTCCGATTCCGGCGATCAGCCCCGCCGCCGGCGCCTCGCCGTCGTAGAGCCCGTAGGCGGCCAGGGCGCCGATCTCCAGGAAGGGCGATCCGGGATCGACCAGCCGCATCACCCGCTCGCGCGGCAGCAGCTTGCCGCGGGCGGCATGGCGCTGGCGCGAGGCCTCGGGCCCGCCGAGCGCCGCCTCGGCGGTCCGCTGGCGCAGCTGCGCTGCCAGGGCGCGGTTGACGGCCTCGTTGGCCTTGAATGCCTCACCGCTGAGGTCGAGGGCTGTGGCTAGACGCGGCATGGCGCAGGCATAGCCGGGCCGAAGGGCGCACGCTAGTTTGCCGCGTTGTGACCTTCCTTCCCGACCTTCCCCACGACAGCGCCCTGGCGCGGCTGTTCGAGACCGAGCCGTGGCGCAGCGAAGCCACCTGGTTCACCCTGCCCGGCGGCTCGGTGCTGTTCGACAAGGACGAGCCGGCCGACCACCTCTACGTGGTCCGCGCCGGCCGCCTGGGCGCGTTCCGCCACGAGGAAGGCGCCGAGCCCCAGTTCCTGGGCGTCATCCGGCCCGGCGAGCCGGCCGGCGAGATGGCCCTGATCGGCGAGACCGCCCACACCGCCCGGGTCGTCGCCCTGCGCGACTCCGAGATCTTCGCCTTGCCGCGGGAGGTGTTCCTCGACGCCGTCGAGGAGGAGCCGGCGGTGATGACCGAGCTCGCCCGCCTGATGCTCGCCCGCACCCGCACCGGCGGCCAGCGCGGGGGCGCCGGCGAGCCCTCGGTGTTCGGCTTCATTCCGGCCACTGATCCCCTGCCGCTGCGCCCCATCGTCGACCAGATCGCCCGCGAGATCGGCAAGCTCGGCTATCTGGTGGACGTGATCGGCTCCGAGGCCGCCCGGGCGCCCACCGAGTGGTTCTCGCAGGTGGAGCACGCCCACGACTTCGTCCTCTACGTGGCCGAGGCCGGCGACCTCGGCTGGCGGCAGGTGGTGTCGCGCCAGGTGGACCGGCTGTTCCGCGTCGGCCGCGGCGACCGCCCGCCGCCGGCCAGCCAGCACCCCCTCGCCGCCTCGAGCGCCCTGGAGGCCCAGCAACTCGTCGACCTGATCCTGCTGCAGCCGCCCAGGGCCAAGCGGCCGCACGGCTCGCAGGTCTGGTCCAGCGCCGTCCGCCCGGCGCGGCTGTTCCACATGCGCCGCGACAACCGTTCGGACGCCGCGCGCCTCGCCCGGGTGATCACCGGCCAGTCCGTCGGCTTGGTGCTCTCCGGCGGCGGCGCCCGGGCCTACGCCCACGTCGGTGCGGTGCGGGCCCTGCGTGAGCGCAAGGCGCCGATCGACTTCGTCGGCGGCGCCTCGATGGGGGCCATCGTCGCAGCGGCCCTGGCCATGGGCTGGGACGACACCGAGCTCGACGAGCGGATCCGCAAAGCCTTCGTGGCCACCAGCCCGCTGGACGACATCGCCTTTCCGCCGCTGCTGGCGATGACCCGCGGCCACAAGGTGGCCGACCGGCTCGAGGAGCATTTCGGCCAGATCGAGATCGCCGACCTGTGGCTGCCGTTCTTCTGCGTCTCCTCCAACCTGACCACGGGAACCTATCACCTTCACCGGCACGGCCCGCTGGCGCCGGCGCTCCACGCCTCCATCGCCCTGCCCGGCGTGCTGCCGCCGGCGACCCATAACGACGACGTGCTGGTGGACGGCGCCGTGCTGAAGAACTTCCCGACCGACATCATGAAGGCCCTGCATCTGGGCCCGGTGGTCGGGGTGGACGTCACCCGCGGCCGCAGCATCACCGCCGAGGATGTCGCGCGGCCGAGCTCGGTCTGGCGCTGGCTGCTGTCGGGCCAGTGGCGCAAGGGGCCGCCAATCGTCTCGCTGCTGATGCGGGCCGCCACCGTCTCCACCGGCCGCGACCACGCCGCCGCCCGCGAGGCGACCGACGTGCTGATCACACCCAACGTCCAGGGGGTGGAGATCCGCGACTGGGAAGACTACGAGCCCGCCGTCCGCGCCGGCTACGAGGCCACCATCGCCGCCCTCGACGGGCTGACGACGCCGGTCACCGACCTTCGCCGCCGCCCCAGCCTCTCGGCCCCTGCGGCTCCACGCCGCGCCCGTTCCAAGGCCCGCGTCGGCGGCTGATCACAAGTGTTTCAAATGGCGCAGATTGCGACTCGGGGGAGAGGCCTCCATATTGGCGGCTCCAGCAACCCACTGAAAGGAGGTGATCCAGTGTCTCA